>NZ_AUTL01000276.1:0-4766 GCF_000498015.1 Pseudoalteromonas sp. TAE79 | reverse complement strand
TAATGCCGATCAGTTAAGGTTAATTGATCGGTTGACCGATCTAAATGATCGTGAATAATCCGTAATTAGTTTCGCTAATTACGGTTTTTTTATGGATATTCAAACAGCTCTTTCAACCACCTTCTCATCTGCTGATGAATTTACAACGCTTGATAACTTATCTGGCATCTTAGATCCCGAATTACTTAACCAAGCTTTTGAAAAATCGGGTGTCGCCACCGTTCGTAAACGTCGCCTACCACTCGATGCTGTCGTTTGGTCTGTGATTGGTATGAGTTTATTTCGTCATGAATCTGTTTGGGATATAGCCTCTAAAATGGACATCGCCTTACCAGGTAAAGGGAAACTAGTTGCCCCTAGTGCCATGGTTCAAGCGAGACAACGCTTAGGTGAAGATGCTGTCGAGCAGGTCTTCAAGATGATGGCGTCACGGCATTATAATCATGCCCACTTCGATACATTTTGTGGCTTAAATCTATTAGCAGTTGATGGCGTTGTTTTTCGTACACATGATACGCCAGAGAATAAAGACGTATTTGGGTGTGGCTCAACCCAGTATGGTGAAAATACCTATCCGCAAATTCGGATGGTATGCCACATGGAGCTAACGAGCCATCAACTCATTAATTGTACTTTTAACGGGCAACATCAAGGAGAAATGACACTCGCTGAAGAGCTCATTGAAGGTACACCGGATAACTCATTAACCTTATTTGATCGCGGTTATTATTCATTAGGGCTTTTGCATCGTTGGCACCAAGCAGGGACTGAAAGGCACTGGATGATACCTGTCAGAAAAGGCTTAACCGTTGATACCATAAAGAAAATGAGTAAAAATGACCAGTTAGTGCGTCTTAAAACATCGCCACAAGCGCGAAAAAAGTTTACTGACTTGCCAGAGTTTATAGAAGCTCGGCTGCTTACTTACACGCATAATAATAAGCAGTATCAGATTCTTACATCAATGCTTGATGTAATGCGTTACCCATCAAAAGAAATCGCTGATTTGTACATGCATCGCTGGGAAATAGAAATAGGATATCGAGAAATAAAACAAACAATGTTGCACTCAAACTATATCCTACGCTCAAAAAGGCCGGATATGATAAGGCAAGAATTGTGGGGGTTACTAATTGCCTACAATATTATAAGAATAGCCATGCGTGAGGCAGCAGAGTTACTGGAAGTATGGCCAAATCAACTGAGTTTTTCTCATTGTTCAAGACATATCAATGTATTTCTGTTAACTATCCCACTGACAAGTCCGGGAAATTTACCAAAACGCTATGAGCATTTATTAGAAACGCTGACGCTATTTCAGTTACCAACAAGGCATCATGAGCGCAGCTTTCCACGATGTGTGAAAAAGAAACCATCTAAATATCCCTATAAAAAAAAGCCAGTCAGTGTTAACTGACTGACATTAGGCTATTAAGCCCTTTTTTATGTTTATTTATTCATTTAACTCATCTTCTTGCTCAGATATTTTAATTTGTTCCTTTAAAAATTGAGCAGCTTTAGAGTATTCAATTTCTAGCTTATCTCTTAACTCTATTAATTCATCGGTTGTGAGTTCACCTTCTTTACATTTATCTTCAAATGCACTTGAAAGTTCTGCCACCGTTTGGGCACCAATTGTCTTGGAGATCGATTTTAATTGATGACACCCTTCAATAATCTCATTTAAGTCGTTAACCATAACGCCGGAATTAATACTCTTAATTAAGCCTTGGCTTTGTTCTAAATACATTTTGAAGAAACGAATTTGCTTAGCGTTATCACCGTTTACATATTTAGCAACAGCTTCCATATCAATAGGTAGTGCCATAGTTTGATGAATAACTACATTCGGGTTTTGGCTTTGTTTATCGCTCCAACGTTTTAGAGTTTCTTCTAACGCGTTTAGCTCTATAGGTTTGGTAATGAAGTCGTTAATACCTACCGCTAAACAGCGCTCTTTTTCGCCTTTAAGTGCGTTTGCTGTTACTGCAATAATGTAAGGCTGTGCATCAATCGATTCTAATAGCTCTGCTTCATTACGGATTTTTTCGACCATATCGTAACCCGACATTTTAGGCATGTGTAAGTCGGTTAAAATAAGTGAGTAATCACCTTTTCTCCACATATCTAGGCCTTCTTCACCGTTGTTCGCTATTTCAACGCCAAAGCCCAGTATATGTAGTTGATTGGTGAGGACTTGTTGGTTTAGAAGGTTATCTTCAACAAGTAAAACCAATTTGTTTGAATTACGTGCCTGCTCAACATTTAAATAGTTATTAAGTGTTTTGGTTTTTTTAATTTGCTTAGGTGTATGTAACCCTGCAGCCACCAATATAGAAAGCATAAAGTTAGATTTACATAGAGGAGAAGCATTAATATAAAAAATGTTTTTATGATTTATAGCTGCTTCATCAAGCTTACTTAGTACTACAACTTGTTGGTTATAATCCTCTAATGAATAAAATAAACGTCTAAGCAGCGCATTAGTTTTATCCATATTGTCTATGCCATCAGCCACCCAAATAATATCTTGTGAATGCTGGTGCTCTTCAATTTCTTCTTCTGTGTGTGCATAAATTATTTTAGCGCCCATGAACGATAAATAACGGTACATTGTTTTTTCACGTTCTAGGTGATTACTAACTACAACAATTTTCTTGCCATTTAATGCACCTTTATGTGCGTACTTAATTTTACCCGATGTGCTAAAGGGCAGCTCTACTGTAAACTCACTGCCAATTCCCGTATGACTAGTTACATGAATAGTACCTAACATAAGCTCAGTTAAGCTTTTACAAATAGAAAGACCTAAACCGGTGCCACCATATTCTCGGGTAATTGAGTTTTCGGCTTGAATAAATGGATTAAATATTTCGCGAAGTTGCGCCTGCGACATGCCTTTACCGTTATCAGTTACGCAAAAGCGTAAGGTAAAGTGATCAGTCGTATTATGAACCACCTCTACTGATATTTTTACATGGCCTTGGGTTTTTTCATCAGTGCTAGTGAATTTAATTGCGTTGCTACATAGGTTATAAAGCACCTGACGTACACGCACACTATCACCGGTAAGGTTGATTGGAATATCTGGTGCTATTGCTAGCTCTAAATCAAGCTCACGTTTTTTAGCAACTGATGAGAGTACTCGAGCAACTTCTTCAATGGTATCGGTTACCGAAAATGGGATCGGGTCAATATTTAATTTTCCAGCCTCAATTTTAGAAAAGTCTAAAATATCGTCCAAAATACTCAATAACGAGAATGCTGATTCACGAATAATCGTACTTAAGCGATGCTGAGCGCCATCAAGTTCGGTTTGGCGAAGTAAATCAATAGTACCTATAACACCGTTCATTGGCGTTCTAATCTCATGACTCATGGTTGCTAAAAACGTTGTTTTAGTCTCGCTTGCTCGCTCTGCTTTTAGTGTTGCTTGCTCAAGCGCTAAAGTACGATTTTGTACTTCGGCCTCTAGACCATTTTGTAATTTATAAAGCTCTTTTTGGGCTGCGTCATTCTCACTCATTGCACTTTGTACTTTTTGCAATAATAGATTGATGTGTCTTGCAACTACACCTAGGCCAATATCGAGTTGCTCGTCAACATTACTATTGTAATTAGCATCGTCGATGATTGCCTGTAGCTCTTGCGTAAGAATGTCAGTACTTTTACGTAAGCGAGTATTAATGTACATATTAAACATTAAAGTAAATATAAATAATGCAGCTACGCTCGCTATAGCAATAATGTAGGCAATAACTTGAGAGTTTTGAGCGCTTAAAGGAGCGGTTTGTAGGTTTTGCTTAATAATAAGCTCGCCAATAGGTTGATCGTTTAACAGCAGTAAGTGGTGTAGGATGCCTTCTTCTACTAGATGCTTTTCAGTTTTAATTGAAGCGATAGCAGGTTTACTGCTGCTATATACCAACTGAGTATCTGATGTAGCATTGAAACGATATAGAGTATATTCAAAGTCATCATCTAATAACGACGTTAAATCAAGTAACTGCCTTACTTTACCTTGACCATACATAGTTAATGCATCAACCATAGGTAAGTCTAATCTATCGGCAAGCGTTACAATATTAACAGATGATGCAGGTTGGGCTGTCTTAACTTCAGTTTGTGAATAAAATGAGTGGGCAATAATAGCAAGCGCTGTTACTGCAATATTTATGATTAAAAAAAGAGGTAATAAGCCTTTGACTGGCGATGAAAATTTACTCTGCATTGATTGTTTCCAATTGATGTGATTTTACTACGATAAGTCCCTATCGTACGTATCTAAGCTAATCGTAACATTTACAAAAAATAATTCACTACTGTTTTAGTCTGATTTATTTATATTTATAGTTCGACTTGTGGTAAAAATGAACGTTATTAATAAAAAATGCACTGAGTTGCCTGAAAACCGTTCAAACAGTTATAAAGAATAAAAAAAAAGTTGACTTGTAAGGGCAAAACTCGTTTAATACGCCGCACGCCCAGATAGCTCAGTCGTTAGAGACGAGTGGGAATTGCATTAAAAATCATTTAAGATTTTTAATTAGCACTGTTTAAGTGCCTCGATAGCTCAGTTGGTAGAGCAGAGGATTGAAAATCCTCGTGTCCCTGGTTCGATTCCGGGTCGAGGCACCATTTATTAAAGTAGTGGTGTTTAATCAACAGTTTAAACATTATTACACGTGCCTTAGCACACAGTTTTGTGTGCCGACTTAGCTCAGCTGGTAGAGCAACTGACTTGTAATCAGTAGGTCAACCGTTCG
>NZ_AUTL01000275.1:20687-23424 GCF_000498015.1 Pseudoalteromonas sp. TAE79 | reverse complement strand
CTGACTCTTATACACAAATAAATTAGGCTCCAATTGAACTTTATTTATATCAGTCGATCAGATCAGTTATAACGAAAAAACCGATCGAGTTTAATTATTATGCTGATAAAAGATACTGAAAAATGGGCTAATCATTTGTTTAAACATGCTGAATTAGGTGATGAACGACGCACTAAACGCCTGGTAAAAATAAGTCATCAAATGGCAAGCAACACAGGAAGTTCTATTGTGAAAGCATCTGGCTCACAAGCCTCTATTGAAGGCGCATATCGCTTTATTCGCAATGATAAAGTTGACGCAGATAACATCGCTACCGCCGGTTTGAATTCGCTGTTACCTACAATAACGCTGTCAAACACAATCCTTGCGCTAGAAGATACATCAACATTGTGTTACCGACACAATGTGACTAAAGAGCTCGGACATACTGGCGCATATAAACAAAGCTCTTCTAAAGGGATGTTGGCGCACACCGTCCTTATGGTCGATGCAGAAACAGAGCGTACTATTGGCTTGGGTGCACAACATCGTTGGTGCAGAAAAGATGAAAACTTTGGTACCGCTAACGACAGAAAACGCCGCAAGTACGAAACGAAAGAAAGTTATAAATGGCAACGCTCGTCGGAAGAAATGAGTACCCGATTTGCAGATGTCATGGACAATATCATAAGCGTTTGTGATCGAGAATCTGATATGTTTGAGTATATTGATTATAAAACAATAAATAATCAACGATTTGTAGTGAGGGCCAAGCATGAGCGGGTCGTTAATGCAGACGGCGATAAACTAAGTCCCTACATTGAAAATCAATCTAGTGAAGCTTCATATTCGGTTAAGATACAGCAAAAAGGAGGCCGAAAAGCACGTATTGCGAAAGTAGCTGTACGTTATGCTTGCATTACTATTTATCCGCCTAAAAAACACAAGAAACTTGGTGGTATGAATTTAACAGTAATAAGTTGCAACGAGATTGATCCACCAAGTGGAACAAGTCCTTTGTCGTGGAAATTGTATACAGGCGAACCGATAAATAGTGCTTCTGATGCACTAAAGATAGTTAGATTTTATGAACTAAGATGGCGAGTTGAAGAGTTCCATAAAGCGTGGAAGTCAGCGGGCACTCAAGTTGAGTCGTTTCGCATGCAAACGCGAAATAATCTAGAAAAGATCATTGTAATAACAGCATTTATTGCGGTGAGACTTCTCCAGTTACGCGAGCTTGTTGTCGATAAAGATAATGCAAAATCAATTAGTTGCGACAATTTTTTCAATCTTCTTGAATGGAAACTGTTGTGGTCAAAGACTGAAACTAAAAAAGCACCTAACACAACACCTTCATTACATTGGGCTTATTATGCACTTGCCAAATTAGGCGGGTGGCACAACAGCAAGCAAACAGGTGTTGTTGGTTGGGAAGCTTTATGGAAAGGTTGGTTTTCACTGAGCAAACTGCTAGAAGGCGCTCGATTCATGCAAGCGCAACAACAGGAGATGTGATCAAGAGACAGCTCCTAAGGCGGCGTGCAACCGGCCTTACGACCAGCATGGCCGAGCTGAATACCGGGTACGGCACCGTTGGATTTGATCGATTGCGCAACAGACGCGAAGCCTTCAACCTGAGCGTCGCTCCACAGACCCGCATCGCCTGGGGTAATGCGGCCTTCCGGGGAGACGGCTGTGGCTTCGACGACCAGTAAACCCACACCACCACGGGCGAGCATGGAGTAGTGAGTCTTGTGCCATTCGTTCAAAAAGCCATCTTGGGCCTGGTATTGGCACATAGGCGAGGCTGCGATGCGGTTTCTCAGCGTAATTCGCTTGAGATTGAATGGCGAGAAGAGAGAAGGCATTGGCTACTCCAAAGCTGATTACTGACAGTGCCTCATCATAGCCAGGTAACCGTCTCTGGAGTTGCCAAATTCAAGCGAATAATTGCCTAAAACGAGGAGTTATCATCATTAACAAGAAAATGACGTGTTGGTCAGTGATATACTGTTGGTACTTAGAATGACATGGAATCTTGGCATGAATCAAAACTATGAGGTTGATAACAACGGAAACTCGCCGATTGCTACGTTGGCCAACATGATTGAAACTATTGCCCAAAGTGATGGTGACTACGCCACAGCTATTCCAGGGCTGTCACTCCATCGGAGGCATAGACCAACGGAGCCTGTGCACTGTATCTATACGCTAGGCTTAGGGGTGGTGGCACAAGGCGGCAAGCAAGTCATGCTGGGAGACGCACTGCTCGACTACGGTAGAGGAGATTGCATGCTCACAACGATCGACCTACCCGTGATCTCTCACATTACCCAGGCTCGAATCAAAGAACCTTTCCTAGGCCTTATGTTAACGATGGACGCACGAACTGTCGTTCAGGCGGCTTCGGAAATGGATTTACCT
Source organism: Pseudoalteromonas sp. TAE79 (assembly GCF_000498015.1). NCBI lineage: Bacteria > Pseudomonadati > Pseudomonadota > Gammaproteobacteria > Alteromonadales > Pseudoalteromonadaceae > Pseudoalteromonas > Pseudoalteromonas sp. TAE79. The sequence goes on along the minus strand of NZ_AUTL01000275.1, from coordinate 21,018 downwards.
CCTCTTCAGCGAAACTCCACCTCTCATCCCATTACGGTGGCTTCGCTAGATGATTCCATGATAGATGCACTTACACGCTTAGTTAGGCTGATTAGCGAACCGCTGTTAGCGCCCAAACTGGCGCCTCTCATCAAAGAGGAAATCATAGTGCGATTGCTGGCAGGCCCACTCGGATCGCAGCTCAGAAATTTTCTGATCACGGAATCGCCAAGCCATCAGATCACAAAAGCCATTGCCTGGCTAAAGCAACACTTCGCACAAACACTACAAGTGGAGGAGTTGGGAGCCTACGTACACATGAGCCCATCCACTTTTCGCCAGCATTTTCGAG
>NZ_AUTL01000275.1:0-20678 GCF_000498015.1 Pseudoalteromonas sp. TAE79 | reverse complement strand
CAAGAGGCTCGGCAATTGATGCTCAACCAAAATGTCGATGCAGGAACCGCAAGCGCGTTTGTGGGTTATGAAAGTCCTTCTCAATTCAATCGGGAGTACCACCGCTTATTCGGCGCACCGCCCCGAAAAGATGTAAAACAACTGAGGCAGGCGGGTGTTATGCGCTAGGTTGTGACGGTAAAGTTTCGACCGAATTTCAACCAGATTTTCCGTTGATATAATAGCCTTTGGTTCCGAGTGCCAATTTATGAATCAACCAGATATTCCGGTTACCCCTTATAAAAAGTATATGTGGTTTTTATACCGAGTGAATACAGTGCAGGCAAGTGTTATGAGTTTAAATTATGTTTATTTATTGTTACAAATTTAACCAGCAAGTAACTTATGTTCCTATTTTCCTTGTGGTATAAAACATTATAAAAATAATTACTCATATTCAAGGAAGTAAAAATGCTATAAATAACAGGGTTATCTAAAACCTACGATAATGGCGTACATGCACTACAAGGTGTTGATTTATCTATCGGCAAAGGGATGTTTGGATTACTTGGGCCAAATGGCGCAGGTAAATCATCGCTAATGCGTACCATTGCAACACTGCAGTCGGCTGATTCGGGTTCAATCACTTTTGATGGTATTGATGTTTTTAAAGACCCACAGGCTCTGCGCCAACGTTTGGGTTATCTACCGCAAGATTTTGGTGTGTACCCGCGTGTTAGTGCTTACGACTTACTGGACCATATGGCTGTTTTAAAGGGAATCCATAATAAAGCAGAGCGTAAAGAGTCGGTTGAAGGATTACTTGCACATACTAATTTATATCAACATCGCTCAAAAGCGGTAAGTGGCTTTTCGGGCGGTATGCGCCAGCGTTTTGGTATTGCACAAGCCTTACTAGGTGACCCCGACTTACTTATCGTTGATGAACCAACAGCGGGGCTAGATCCTGAAGAGCGTAATCGTTTTCATAACTTGTTAGTAAGCTTAGGCGAGCAAAAAGTCGTTATATTATCGACCCACATTGTTGAAGATGTAGCAGAGCTTTGCCCAAACATGGCGGTGCTGGCAGGCGGTAAAATACTATTAGAGGGCAATCCAATTGCCCTTACCGATAAACTCCAAGGCCAAATTTGGCGCAAAGCCATGAGCCAAGAAGAAGCGCTAGAGCTTGAACCGCAGCTGCCTGTTATTTCAAAACGCTTATTTGCTGGGCAAACCATATTACATGTATTAGCCAATGAAGCCCCTGAAGGTTTTGAGCTCAGCAGTGCAAACCTAGAAGATGTGTATTTTTCTACGTTGCTTAATCATCGTAACAGCCAAGTAGCATAAGGGGGCGCTATGTTTTTTAATATGCTCGCGTTTGAGCTGCGCTATTTTATGCGTCAGCCTTCGTTTTATGTGACCTCATTAATATTCTTTTTTATGGCGTTTTTTATAAGCTCCAGTAGTAAGTTTCCGTTAGGTGGGGCTAATGTTCATATGAACTCGCCTTATACCATTATGGTTTTAACGGTTACCTTTTGTACGCTTGCTATGTTTTTAGTGGTTAACTTTGTTGCAAGCTCAGCGATTCGCAACAGCGAGACCAAAATGGATGAGCTGGTGTTTAGTAAGCCCGTTAACCCGCTTGCTTATCAATCAGGACGTTTTTTTGGTGCTTACTTGGTTGTGCTAGTTGTTTTTTTAACTGTGCCATTAGGCGTATTTTTGGGATCTCAATTTGGCTTGTTGGTTGGCTGGCTCGATAGCGAGCTAGTAGGCCCCAATAAGTTTATATATTACGCAGCGCCTTTTTTATATTTAGCAGTGCCAAGCTTATTGGTCCTCAGTGCTATTTTTAATAGTGTGGCGGTCTATTTTAAAACCATGATGGCGGTATATGTAACGGCCGTGGTGGTTTATATAACCTACCAATTGGCGAGTATCTATTTTGATGATTTAGCGTTTAGAAATATTGTTGTTTACGCAGACCCATTTGGCACAGGGTCGTTAATTGACTTAACCCGTTACTGGACTGTAAGTGATAAAAATACTGAAGTGTTAACGCTTTCGGGCGATTTTTTAATTAACCGTATTTTATGGGTAGCAATAAGTTTAGCGATGTTTTTTGGCCTTGGAAAGCTAAGCAACCGCATAGTAATTAAAAAACAGAAGAAGCAATTTAAAGTTTCTGCTTTTGTACAAAACAAACAAGCAGCACTTATTAGCAGCGCTAAAAATTACAAGTCAAAAGGGGTAAATACGAAATCGCAATTAGTAATGCGCAGCTTATTTGAACTTAAGCAAGTTATATTAAGTGCCCCTTTTATGATTTTAGCGGGTGTCAGTATTACTATGTTACTCGCACCACTTTTTGCACCTATTGGCGCATATGGCACAACGGATTGGCCGCTCACACAAAACATGGTGGGCATTATTCAAAACTCCTCCGCTTTGTTTATGTTTATCATTATTGCTTATTACAGCGCAGAGCTGGTTTGGCGAGAACGCCAAAGTGGTATGGGTGATATTGTTGACAGTTTCCCGGTGCATAACAGTGTGTTTTGGGTATCTAAAATTATTGCGTTAATCACTGCAGTTTGTGGCCTTTATTTAGTAGGCATGATGTTTACCATTGCAGTGCAGCTATTTAAGGGGCAATTTAACCTAGAGCTTGGTCAGTACTTATTTAGGTTGGGTTACCTTACATTACTGCCTTTTATTATGATGGCTATATTGGCGTTCTTTTTACAAATAATTAGCCCTAATAAATACATAGGTATGGGTTTATTTATTTTGTATTACATTGCTCAAATGGTAATGGGTGCTTACGGGTTTGAGCATCATATGTATCATTTTTCGCAAAGCAGTAGCGTACCGTATTCAGATATAAACGGTTATGGACATTTTTTACAAGGCGCGCATTGGTATACCCTATATTGGGGGGCATTGAGTGTGTTTTTAGCTATTGTAGGGTTTGCTTTATGGCATCGCGGCCCGTCGCAAACATTGCGTACTCGTTTATCTTTAGTACGTTACAACATGTCTTTAAAAGGCCAGATTGCAGCCGTTATAAGTTTATTGGTATTTGTGGGCGCGGGTTATAACATTTATTACAACACCCGTGTAATCAACGAGTTTGTAACAAGTGATGATAGCGAAGCGCTACAAGTAAGGTATGAGCAAGAGTTTTCACAATACAAAGACTTGCCACTGCCTATAATAACTGATGTTGATTTAAACATTGATATTTATCCTAAAAAGCGTGCTTTAAATGCCGTGGCTAAAATTAAGTTTACCAATACCGCAAACGAGCCNCGGGCGGAAAAATAGTAGAGCGTTTAACCGATTTTGGCATGGTATGGTTTGAGTTTGAACAACCGCTAATGCCTAATGAAGTACGCGAAGGTGAGCTTTCTGTTTCTCGTGAACACGACGGTTTTGTTGATAGAAGATCTGATACTCAACTCGTGCACAACGGGACATTTGTAAATAATGGAGAATTATTACCAAATTTTGGTTATCAAAAGTATTTTCAAATTGCCGATAAATATGAGCGCCGCAAGCACGATTTACCCGAACTTGAGCGCGCACATAAACTAGAAGACAGCCGCTATTATACGCAAAATGAGTTTGGGCCTGCTAATGGATTTATAAACTACAAGGCAACCGTAACCACCGATGAGTCACAATTTGCGATTACTCCAGGTTACTTAAAAGATGAGAGTGTAAAAGATGGACGCCGCACCTTTGTTTATGAAATGGATGCTCCAATTATAAACTTTTACTCTGTGCTTTCGGCAGAGCTTGAAAGTAAAAAGGTTGAGCATAATGGGGTAAATATTGAGGTGTACTACCACAAAGATCATGCATGGAATGTTGACCGCATGATTGAGTCAGTTCAAGACTCAATAGATTACTACACGCAAGCCTTTGGCCCGTATCAGCATAGACAGCTTCGTATTATTGAGTTTCCTAAGTATCGCTCGTTTGCGCAAAGTTTTGCCAATACGGTACCTTACTCAGAAAGTATGGGCTTTATTACAGACTTAAGAGATGAGAGTAAAGTTGACTACCCTTACTATGTAACCGCACATGAAGTTGCTCACCAATGGTGGGGGCATCAAGTATCGGGGGCTAATGTAGAGGGCAGTGCCGTTATTTCTGAATCGCTCTCCCAATACAGTGCGCTTATGGTGCTAAAAAAACGCTTTGGCGCAGAGAAGCTTCGTAAATTCTTAAAGTACGAGTTAGATAAATACTTAATGGGCCGTACTGGCGAAGCCTTTGAAGAAATGCCACTATATAAAACGCAGGCTCAACAATACCTTCATTACAATAAAGGCTCAGTTGCGATGATGGCGATTTATGATCGTTTAGGTGAAGTACGCTTAAATGCAGCACTTAAAGCGTTTTTGAATGAGTTTAAATATCAATCAACGCCATATCCAACCACACTTGATTTACTTAGTTATTTAAAGCGAGATGCAACACAAGCTGAACAACGTTTTATTGATGATCAGTTTAAATATATAACGCTTTATGAGCTTGAAATGAAAGAAGTGTCGGTTACAGATGATGTTGATGGCGAAGGTTTTTATACAGTAACACTGAGCGTTGAAGCAACTAAGCAGCATGCCGATGGACAAGGTGAAGAAACTGAGCAGCCGCTCGATGAGCTAATTGATATTGCATTGTTTAGCGACGACCCTGAAAACTTACTCGCTGAAGACTTTGTTATTTACTCGAAAAAGCATCAAATAGTATCTGGTACCAATACTATTGAGCTAAAAGTAAAAGAAAAACCATTATTTGCGGGGGTTGATCCTTACATTAAGCTGGTCGATAAAGACAGTAAAAACAACTTAGCTAAGTTTTAAAGTCTATTTATTTACTAAGGACTTAAACTGACTACTTTAAAGGCCGCATTTATGCGGCCTTTATGTGTAATAAACTGTATAAAACTTCATAGCGTTTCTACATATTCCCCACAGCTTTTTACGCTAATATTTTATGTTCTCTTATAAAGTTACCTTACTGGTATTTAGTTTATAAGGAAGAGTATGAAACCATAAATCATAGGGGCGATAGCATTAAGCCTCAGTGCTTGTTCTGCGGTAACCATTCAGCCACGGGCAACAGCAAAAATAACGAGCCAAGCTAATTACGAAGATAGCCGTCCATTTTATTTATGGGGATTAGTGGGTGAGCAGCGGGTAGACGTAAAACAAATATGTTCAAATACACCGGTTATTCAAATGCAGTCACAGCAAACGTTTAGTGATGGAGCGCTGAGTTTAATTACGCTTGGAATATACTCGCCTCATACCATTAAAGTGTGGTGCCAAGAGCAAGTACTAGGGGAGACATTATGAGCATCAAGCTATTTGCAGCCGGTTGCACACTGATTATTTTAACGGGGTGTACAAATATTTACTTTGATAACGGTATGCAGAGCAAAGTAAGCAATAAGACGCTAAAAAGTTCACAGTGGCATCATAATTTTGCACTTGCGTTGTACGAGGGATCAGAGCCGTTAGATTTAACAAAACATTGCCCACAAGGGGAGTGGCAAAGCGTTCATACGTATAAATCGTTTACTAATGGTTTAGCTGAGGTGGTTGTGAATCAAATTGGCCCAGCTTGATACCCTAAAACAGTAGAAGTACAATGTAATAAGGTACCATTTAAAGCAAAACAGCTATAAAACAAGAAAAGGGCCAAAAGGCCCTTCGTGTCGCAGCAAGTAACACATTCTTTCTTATAAATTAAAGTCTACAGAATAAGCAACGTAAGCTTTAATATCTGAGTCATCCATGTCTGTATCAGATAAACCAAAAGTGAACCCATCTTTCGAAATTGATACACCGTAATCTAAGATATTATCATCGCCAATAAAGTCACCTGAGTAGTGGCCTAAGTGAAGTGCCATTTCAGTGCCGTTACTGCCAACAGCAAAACCGTAGTCAGCTGTCAGGTAAAGTGAATCACCAAAGTCTGTACCATCACCACTTGCAGCTGATGTTGCAAGTACTGAAGCACCAAATGTAAAGCCTTCAACACTGATGCTACCGTAAATTTCAGAGAAATCGGCGTCAGCTTCAGAAGCGGCATCTGGGTAAGCGTAATAAATATAGCCAACATCGTAGCTAACGCTTTCGTTAATGTCGCCACCAAAGCCTGCATATAAATCAAGCTCATAGGTCATTTCATCTGCCCACGATGCATTTGAAGCCCAAGTACCTGCATAAAAGCCCGATTCATTGGCGTAATCAATACCGCCTGAAATAGCTGCATCGCCCCCAGTTTGCTCTTGACCACGCCATAAGTAGTTTGATGTTGCCGCTGCGTTTGCTGTTACTTCAGCATGTACGGCTGTTGACGTTAAAGATGTTGCGCCCATTAATGCTATAGCACTTATAGCGATGGTTTTTTTTAGTTTTAGCATGTCCATTTCCCGTTATATGATTTTTTGCTCGCCAAGGTTTTTATTATGTATTCGGAACCTTTAGGCTGACGGCTTTTTATTGTTTAACTAACGGGATAATTGCACTGTATGTGCCAGCTTCATTATTTTTTATTAAAAATTATTTTTTATATATTAAAAACATGAGCTTGCATTTTATAGATTGAGAAGAGATATGGCATGTAGGAAGACGTTGCGCACACTGCTGGTGCATAAATTAACCTAGCCGCACCATATAAGTACGGCTAAATTAGAAGTTTTTAGCCAAATATAGTGCGCATAAGGCTAATTGTTTCGTTTACACTACGACCTTTTTGAACTTCACTCACAATTGAATCGCGCTTACTGCGAATGTGCTCAGGAATATCGTCAGCAGCAAGTGCGCGGTCTACTAAAATTTCTGCAGACTCTTTACCTCTACGCTGAGTTTTACCTGTCGTAGTTGTAGTGCGTTTAGGCTTACTTAACAGTTTGATGTAGTTAGAGTTATCTGGTGTTTTAGCATCAGCATAGTGAAAGAAACATGGGATTAGCGCTTTAATAGCAACTAATTGTTCTTCTAACTCATTACTAGGTTTAGCCATTTTGTACCATGACATAGCTTGAATACCTTTTACAATATCTTGCCAGTAACGCTCAAAATCACTATTTTTAAGTTTAGAAACACCAAGGGCACCGCATAATGCATCTAACCGATTGTTTGTGATCGGAGTAAATATATCAGGGCGACGCATTGCAAGCAGTCGTGTTGCAGGCGCAAGTGTTGGTTTTTCGTTGTTGTCGGTAAATATTTTTGAATAAGCAGCAACAAATTGTTGATACTCATATTGAGTAATATCACCTTCAAGTGGAATATTCACTAGTGCATCGTCAAAAGCACCTGGTAAATCACCAAGCATTTGATGGAAGCTCTTTGCACTCTTTGTAGATGCAAACCATTCAACGTCAAAGTTGTATGTGCTTGGATCAAGTGATGCCATGTGCTTACCGCTAAACGCAAGTAAGTCTTCAGGAATCATATCTTTAAGAGATTGTTCACGAATGCTTTTAATGTAGTCTACTAAGCGAAGCTGTTCATCAAGAGCAATAACGTCTTTGTGTTGTTCTACAAATACACTTACTACAGGCCACGGAGCAATACGTAAAGTTTTAACCTGTAAAAAGCTGATAGCTGAAATAAGCTGATCGTGTAGCTTCTTAAGTACTGGTAATTGCTGCGGCTCTAGTAAATCGTAGTTCATACGATCTCTGCTTGCACTTAGCAATTCGTAACACCAAGGTAAAAAATCATCAGGGTGGTTTTCTACTTTCACGGCCATAAGGTTAAGGCTTAATTCTGAAGATTGCTTCAGAATGTTCTGATAGATTTGATTTTCTTGTTCGCCTAGCGTCATTTTTGACGGTGAAATTAGCAGTTTTTTCATGCCTTGTAGAATCTCCGGTTTAGATATATATTTTTTTGCTGGTCTATTTTAGCGCAATTACGTTAATAACAACAGCGCTGTCCTCCATACGTTGTAATTGAAGTAGCTAAATCGGTGTTTTTGCTAATAGAATGAGACTAACGCTTTAACATGTATCAATCATTTTTATCTAGTACAAAGAGACTTTCAACTGAGGTATTAAAATGCTTTGCTATTTTTAGAGCAATTATTACCGAAGGGGTAAATCGTGCCGTTTCTACTGTACTAATAGTCTTACGTGAAACCGCAATTAGATCAGCCAAGTCTTGTTGAGAAAGGCCTGCTTCTTTGCGGTATTTTGCAATTTTATTTTGCACTTTTGCTCCTAATTTTTGCTTTGCCAAAGAATTGATACGCCGTATATTAAACTCATTACAGCAAGGTAAAATGTAGCCATCATGCTGTGAGATACTTCTAAAGCAAGAGTATCGGAGAGTAAGTACACGCCACCCATACTAAAAAGTAAGCCAAGCACGACATGTTTATAGGCAATAGTGTCGATGGTATTTAAATACTCATCTTTATATGTAAGGTGGTATTTCATTCTCCATGTAAACCCGCCTCTGATCACAAACATAAAGAATGAACCTAAAAAAGCAGCAGTTCCTAAAAACAATAGTGGGGCTGATGTTTGATTAAGCATTGGGTAAACACTAATGATTAATAAAGTGACCCCCATGAATAATGAAAACCATGCATTTTGGCCCATAAATTTTTCTTCACTTTTGATATCGTAATTAGACATAGCTCATTTCCTTTTAAAATTTTTACAATATGCAACCTTAAGGTATCAATGTAACCTTAAGGTTTCATCGGGTCAATATTTATTTGTAACCTAAAGGTATCAAAATGTTTCAGGGGCGATTCAGGATGGGAATGTAATATCTAATAAAAAGCTTTTTTATCAGAACGACAATGATTTTAAGGCTAACACTCGCTATGATAAGAACATTATTTGCACGTTTGAAAGGACGATCATGAAAACCTTACTTAAAATTGTAGGTGTAATACTTTTACTATGTATAGCACTAATTGTTGCCGCACCGTTTTTAATCCCTACTGATACTATTTTTAACAAAGTTTCAGAACAGGTAGAACAAACAACTGGGCGCACTCTTACTATTAAAGGTGATAAAACACTTAGCGTATTCCCTGCATTAAAGTTAGAACTTAACGACGTGCATTTTGCAAATATGGAATCAGGTTCGCGCGCCGATATGGCGAGTATGAAACAGCTTGCTGTACACATACCTTGGTTTTCATTATTTGGTGGTGAGTTTAAATTAGATAAGTTTGTTATAAACGAACCAAATATCCTATTAGAAACCGACAAAAATGGTAAAGCCAATTGGCAGTTGTTTGATGCAGTTGCAGAGCAACCAAAAGAGCAGAGCCAACCAGGTGAAGCGATAAAGCTTCCAGATAACTTTGATATTGAGTTAGGTGAGGTTGCTATTTATGGCGGCACATTCACTTATCTAGATGGTCAAACAGGTGCCAAACAACAAATTAGCGATTTAGAACTCGCTATTTTACTTCCTTCACTTCGTAAAACATTAGAAGTAAAAGGAGGTATTACTTATATGCAAGAGCGTTTTGATCTTGATATAAAATTAGATACTCCTGCTAAAGCAATTGAAGGTGCTACTTTTAATGTTAAACAAACCTTAGATTCTCGTTTAGTTGATTTAACGTTCGAAGGGAGCATAGCTAAGCAAGGTCAAGATATTAAAGGTCAGTTAGCACTAAGCGGTGAGTCTGTTAAAAGTATTGCGAAATGGCAAGGTGTAGAGCTAGACGCTAAAGACAATGCTTTTAACGGATTTAGTGTAAACGGTAAAATGCACCTACTAGGTGAGAAATTTAATTTAGAAGATTTAGTTGCGACGTTAGACGCATTAGAAATAAAAGGTAAGAGCGAGCTTAACCTAGGTAAGCGTTTAGCAGTAAATGCTGATATTGATTTAGGTATGCTTGACTTAAACCCATATCTACCTGAAGCAGTGGCAAAACAAGAAGAGCCAGAAGAGCAAGAAGATAAACCTGCAGAGCCAGTAGTATGGGATGACACTAAGATTGATTTACGTGCATTAAATTCACTAGATGCAAATGTAGTGATTCGTTCAAGTGGATTAAAAGCAAATGATATTAAATTAGGCGCAAATCAATTTACTGTTGCTTTAAAAAATAGCGTTGCAAAACTAAGCCTAGATAGCTTTTCTGCTTATGAAGGGTCAGGTAAAGGCGTTATCAATGTAAACGCACAGCAAGTACCTTATAAAATATCAACTAACTTTGACTTAGCTGGAATAGATGCACAGCCTTTATTAACGGATGCGGCAGGTTTTGACAAGCTAATGGGTAAGGGGTCTTTAAATTGGAACCTAAACACAACTGGCCAAAGTCAAAAGTCGTTTATTGGTGCGCTTAATGGAAAGCTTGGATTTGAGTTTGCTGATGGAGCTGTAAAAGGTGCAAATATAGCTGAGATGGTTCGTAAAGGTAAGGAACTCATTTCAGGTAACTTTGGTGCTGCATCTGAAGGGCTTGATACCGGATTTGAAGAATCTGAGCAAACAGATTTTTCAGCATTAACTGGAAGTTTTAACTTTACTAATGGCGTTGGCAAAAATACCGACCTATCACTTATCAGCCCACTTATTAGAATATCAGGTGAAGGCGACGTTGATTTACCGCAAACAACGGTCAACTATCGTTTGGTTACAGGTATAGTTGGATCTATCGAAGGTCAGGGAACTACCGATGACAGCACTGGCTTTAAAATACCACTACGCATAAAAGGGCCTTTCCACGATGTAGGTATAAAGCTAGATGTTGGTGATGCGCTCAAAGATGAAGCTAAGCAGAAGGTCGATGAGGCAAAAGAAAAAGCCAAAGACAAAGCAAAAGATAAAATTAAAGATAAATTAAAAGGTTTATTTGGTTAATTTATTATACTTTAAACAAACAAGGCACATTACAGGTGCCTTGTTTGTTTTGTAACCACCTGTAAAATAGCTACATAGCCGTAATTACTCAGCTTTAATTTCCCATCACTCCAAATTAATTAAAAAATAACCTATCGCTACCCCCTCAATGCTGGTACAATTGCCCGCCCTTAAGAGACAACTCGTTTGTTTTTGAGTGGGATTTAATCGAAATGTCTTGATTTTAAACAAATTTAAGACACGTTGTAATTACTACACCGGAGGTCATTAACATGATCCAAATGCAAACTCAGCTGGAAGTTGCTGATAACAGCGGCGCTCGCAAAGTGCAGTGTATAAAAGTCCTTGGTGGTTCTCACCGTCGCTACGCAGCGATTGGCGACATCATTAAAGTTTCTGTAAAAGAAGCTATTCCTCGCGGTAAAGTGAAGAAAGGTGATGTTAAAAACGCGGTAGTTGTGCGTACCAGAAAAGGTGTTCGCCGTCCAGATGGTTCTTTGATCCGTTTTGACAGCAACGCTGCTGTTATCTTAAATGATAACTTACAGCCAATTGGTACACGTATTTTCGGCCCTGTGACTCGCGAACTTCGTAATGATAAGTTCATGAAAATCGTTTCACTAGCCCCAGAAGTACTGTAAGGAGCCAATCATGGCAGCAAAAATACGTCGTGATGACGAAGTAATCGTACTAGCAGGTAAAGACAAAGGTAAGCGCGGAAAAGTGCTTTCAGTTGTTACTGAATCTGGTCGAATCTTTGTCGAAGGCATAAACTTGATCAAGAAACACCAAAAGCCGGTTCCACAATTGAACCAAGCTGGCGGCATTGTTGAGAAAGAAGCATCTATGGATGCATCAAACGTTGCGATCTTCAACTCGGAAACGAGTAAAGCTGATCGTGTAGGTTTCAAGATTGAAGATGGTAAGAAATTACGTATCTTTAAATCTACTGGTAAAACTATCTAATAGTTGGAGTAGAATGATGGCGAAACTGCATGAAGTATATAAAGACAAAGTAGTTGCTGAACTTCAAGAGAAGTTTGGTTTCAGCTCTGTCATGCAAGTCCCTCAGATCGAAAAGATCACATTGAATATGGGCGTGGGCGAAGCCCTAGCTGACAAGAAGATTTTAGATAACGCAGTAGCGGATCTAGCAGCAATCTCTGGTCAGAAACCTTTAATCACTAAAGCACGCAAATCTGTTGCTGGCTTTAAAGTGCGTGAAGGCTACCCGATTGGTTGTAAAGTAACCCTACGCGGCGAGCGTATGTGGGACTTTTTTGAGCGTTTGGTATCAATCGCTATCCCACGTATTCGTGACTTCCGTGGCGTAAGTGCAAAGTCTTTTGATGGACGTGGCAACTACAGCATGGGCGTACGTGAACAAATCATCTTCCCAGAAATCGATTACGATAAAGTAGACCGTGTACGCGGTATGGATATTACTATCACTACTTCTGCGAAATCTGATGAGGAAGGCCGTGCGTTGTTAGAAGCGTTTAACTTCCCATTTAAGAAATAAGGGTAGGGTTATGGCAAAGAATTCTATGAAAGCGCGTGAAGCAAAGCGCACAAAACTAGTTGCTCAGTACGCTGAAAAGCGCGCTGCACTAAAAGCTATCATCAGTGATGTTAACACATCTGAAGATGATCGTTGGGACGCGGTACTTAAGCTACAAGCTTTACCACGTGATTCTAGCCCTGCACGTCAACGTAATCGTTGTAACATTACGGGCCGCCCACATGGTTTCCTTCGCAAATTCGGCATGAGCCGTATTAAAGTTCGCGAAGCAGCTATGCGCGGTGAAATTCCTGGCCTTAAAAAGGCTAGCTGGTAATAGAATCATGGGAGTAAGACTATGAGCTTGCAAGATCCTATCGCGGATTTGTTCACACGAATTCGTAACGGTCAATCAGCGAAGAAAGTATCTGTAACGATGCCAACTTCAAAGCTGAAAGTAGCATTAGCTAAAGTACTAAAAGACGAAGGTTATATCGTAGATTTCGCTGTTAACGGCGAAACTAAACCTGAGCTTTCTATCGAGTTGAAGTACTTCGAAGGCAAAGCTGTAATTGAAAATATCCAGCGTGTAAGTCGCCCTGGTTTACGTATCTATAAGAAACGTGACCAATTACCTAAGGTAATGGGTGGTCTTGGTATCGCTATCGTATCAACTTCTAAAGGCCTAATGACAGACCGCGCAGCACGTAGTGCTGGTGTTGGTGGTGAAATCATTGGTTTTGTAGCTTAATCGGAGGGGAACTATGTCTCGCATAGCAAAGGCACCAATTACTGTTCCTGCCGGTGTAGAAGTTACATTAAAAGGCCAGGAAATCACAGTTAAAGGCAAAAACGGTGAACTTACTCGTACAATCAACAACGCTGTTGAAGTACAAGTAAATGAAAACGTTATTACTACTTTACCTCGTGATGGCGTAGCTAATGCATGGGCTCAAGCAGGTACTGCTCGCGCTCTAATCAACAACATGGTTGTTGGTACGCATGAAGGTTACGAGAAGAAACTTCAGTTAGTAGGCGTGGGTTACCGTGCTGCAGCGAAGGGTAAAACATTAGATTTAACTCTTGGCTTCTCACACCCAGTTAATTTCGCAGTTCCTGAAGGAATTACGATTGAAACTCCAAGCCAAACAGAAGTTCTAGTTAAGGGCGTAGACAAGCAGTTAGTTGGTCAAACAGCTGCTAACATTCGTGCATACCGTAAACCTGAGCCTTATAAAGGTAAGGGTGTTCGTTATTCAGATGAGAATGTACGCCGTAAAGAGGCTAAGAAGAAGTAAGGTAAGACGATGGATAAAAAAACAGCTCGTCTACGTCGTGCTAAACGCACTCGTAGAAATTATATTGAACAAGGCACAACGCGTCTTGTTATCCACCGCACGCCACGTCACATATACGCTCAAGTTGTAAATGCTGAGGGTAATGTACTGGCTGCTGCTTCTACTGTTGAAAAGGCTATTAGCGAAACAGTTAAAGGCACCGGTAACGTTGAAGCTGCGCAAGCAGTTGGCAAAGCGGTTGCTGAACGTGCGGCTGACAAAGGCATCGAAAAGATTGCTTTTGATCGCAGTGGCTTTAAATATCACGGCCGTGTGAAGGCGCTAGCTGATGCTGCGCGTGAAGCCGGTTTGCAATTCTAGGAGTAGACTATGGCTAACGTAGAAGCAAAGCAACAACAGCCTGATCTAGCTGAAAAGCTAATCGCGGTGAACCGTGTGTCTAAAGTAGTTAAAGGTGGTCGTATCTTTAGCTTTACTGCACTAACTGTAGTTGGTGACGGCGCAGGTAAAGTAGGTTTTGGTTATGGTAAAGCACGTGAAGTTCCAGCTGCTATTCAAAAAGCAATGGAAAAAGCACGTCGCAACATGATCAATGTAGACCTAAATGGCAATACATTACAGCATCCTGTTAAGGGACGTCATGCTGGCTCACTAGTGTTCATGAAACCAGCCTCTGAAGGTACTGGTATCATCGCAGGTGGTGCTATGCGTGCAGTACTAGAAGTGACTGGTGTTCAGAACGTACTTTCTAAATGTTACGGTTCTACTAACCCAATCAACGTAGTACGTGCAACGATTTCGGCTCTTGAGAATATGAATTCTCCACAGTCAATCGCTGCAAAACGTGGCCTTCGCGTAGACGAAATACTGGGGTAACCATGGCAAATCAAACTGTAAAAGTAACACAAGTAAAAAGCTCTATCGGTCGTTTACCGAAACATAAAGCTACATTACGCGGTCTTGGTTTACGTCGTATCAACCACACTGTTGAGTTAGAAGACACAGCATGTGTACGTGGTATGATAAACAAGGTTTCTTACATGGTTAAGGTAGAGGGTTAATTCGATGCATTTGAATACACTTTCACCTGCTGCAGGTTCAAAAACTGCTCCAAAACGTGTTGGTCGTGGTATCGGTTCTGGTCTAGGTAAGACTGGTGGTCGTGGTCACAAAGGTCAAAAATCACGTTCTGGCGGCAAAGTACGCGTTGGTTTTGAAGGCGGTCAAATGCCTATGCAACGTCGTCTACCTAAATTTGGTTTTACTTCTCGCAAATCTTTAGTATCTGCAGAAATAAACCTTTTTGAAATCGCTAAAGTTGAAGGCGATGTGGTAGACCTAAGCGCGTTACAAGCAGCTGGTCTAGTTAAAAAGAACGTTCTTTTCGTTAAAGTTGTTAAATCTGGCGAAGTTTCACGCGCTGTTACCGTTAAAGGCCTTAAAGCCTCTAAAGGTGCTCGCGAAGCTATTGAAGCTGCCGGAGGCAAGGTAGAAGACTAAGGAAGTACTAATGGCTAAACCAGGTCAAGATACAAAAAGTGCACAAGGTGGACTTTCGGAATTGAAGCGCCGATTACTCTTCGTATTGGGTGCTATCATAATTTACCGTCTAGGTTCATTTGTGCCGATCCCTGGGATTGACGCCGCTGTACTTGCCGATTTCTTCGAGCAACAAAAGGGCACCATTGTTGAAATGTTCAATATGTTCAGTGGTGGTGCACTTGAGCGAGCTTCAGTGTTAGCACTGGGTATTATGCCGTATATCTCGGCTTCGATTATTACGCAACTATTAACGCATATGTATCCTCCGTTTATAGAGCTTAAGAAAGAAGGTGAGCAAGGGCGTAAAAAAATTAGCCAGTACACACGCTATGGCACGCTTGTGCTAGCTACTATTCAATCAATCGGTATTGCTACTAGCTTACCGGGCATGATGGAGGGGTTAGTTGTTAACCCTGGTATGGGTTTCTATTTCACCGCTGTGGTGAGTTTAGTTACTGGTACTATGTTCCTTATGTGGTTGGGTGAACAAATAACAGAGCGTGGTATCGGTAACGGTATCTCTGTTCTAATATTTGTTGGTATTGTAGCTAACTTGCCGTCTGCTATTGGTTCGACAGTCGAAATGGCGCGCCAAGGTGATTTGAATGTTTTTGTACTGTTGATGGTTGCGGTAATCGTATTCGCTGTTACTTATCTTGTAGTGTTTTTCGAACGTGGACAACGTCGTATTGTTGTTAACTACGCTAAACGCCAACAAGGTCGTCAAGTATTTGCTGCCCAAAGCACGCATTTACCACTAAAAGTAAATATGGCGGGTGTTATTCCACCAATCTTCGCTAGCAGTATAATTCTGTTCCCTGGTACAATTGCTAGCTGGTTCGGCCAAGGTGAAGGTCCAGTCGCTGATGTATTACAAGCTGTTGCTACTACGTTGACTCCAGGTCAACCGTTGTACTCGCTTGTTTTAGCTGCGGCTATTATCTTCTTCTGCTTTTTCTACACAGCGTTGGTTTTTAACCCACGTGAAACAGCAGATAACCTTAAGAAATCTGGCGCATTTATCCCAGGTATTCGTCCAGGTGAGCAGACATCTAAATACATTGATAAAGTGATGACACGCCTGACATTGGCAGGTGCTTTGTATATAACCTTTATCTGTCTGGTGCCTGAATTCATGACGATGGCGTGGCAAACGCCATTCTACTTCGGCGGTACATCAGTTTTGATTATCGTTGTAGTAATCATGGACTTTATGGCACAAGTACAGACTCACCTGATGTCTCATCAGTATGATTCTGTGCTGAAAAAAGCGAACCTTAAAGGCTACGGTCGATAAGGTCAGTTTACGGAGTTGAGCAATGAAAGTACGTGCTTCCGTTAAGAAAATATGCCGTAACTGTAAAGTTATTAAACGTGCTGGTGTAGTACGCGTAATTTGCAGTGAGCCTAAGCATAAGCAAAGGCAAGGCTAAGTAAACAGTCGTGCAGGCTGAGTTTTCTCGGCCTGTGTTTTTAGTAGTGATTTGGTCTTCGTTTGAGTATCCTTACGGGCTTTTCAAACTTTTGATTACCAAATTCGAATATAGGAGATGTGTTAGTGGCCCGTATTGCTGGCATTAACGTCCCTGATCATAAACATGCAGTTATTGGTTTAACAGCTATTTATGGCATAGGTAAGACTCGCTCTAAGGCTATCTTAGAAGCGACTGGTATCGCCGAAACCACAAAAATCGGTGAACTTTCAGACGAAATTCTTGACGTACTGCGTGATGCAGTTGGCAAGTACACTGTTGAAGGTGATCTTCGTCGTGAAGTTACTTTAAATATCAAGCGCCTAATGGACCTTGGTTGTTATCGTGGCCTACGTCACCGTCGCTCTTTACCACTACGTGGTCAAAGAACTAAGACTAACGCGCGCACCCGTAAGGGTCCTCGTAAGCCTATTAAGCGATAAGGGGATAGTATTATGGCTAAGACACCAATTCGTCGTAAAAAGGTTAAAAAACAAGTTGCTGATGGTATGGCTCATGTTCATGCGTCTTTCAACAACACTATTGTAACGATTACCGACCGTCAAGGTAATGCACTATCATGGGCTACTGCCGGTGGTTCAGGTTTCCGTGGTTCACGTAAATCTACACCATTTGCTGCTCAGGTTGCTGCAGAGCGTGCAGGTACTGCTGCTCAAGAATATGGTTTAAAAAATCTAGAAGTTTTCATTAAAGGTCCAGGTCCAGGTCGTGAGTCTGCTGTACGTGCTTTGAATGCTGCTGGTTACCGTATTACCAACATTACTGACGTGACGCCAATACCACATAATGGTTGTCGTCCACCGAAGAAACGTCGCGTTTAACAATAGGTTAGGAGAAATAACATGGCAAGATATTTGGGCCCTAAGCTCAAGCTGAGTCGTCGTGAAGGTACTGACCTGTTCCTTAAGAGCGGCGTAAGAGCTATCGACTCTAAGTGTAAACTTGAGACTGCACCTGGTCAGCACGGCGCTCGTAAAGGTCGCTTATCTGATTACGGTTTACAATTACGTGAAAAGCAAAAAGTACGTCGTATCTACGGTGTATTAGAAAAGCAATTCCGTAACTACTACAAAGAAGCTGCTCGCCTTAAAGGCAACACAGGTGAAAACTTGTTACAGCTTTTAGAGCAACGTTTAGACAATGTTGTATATCGCATGGGTTTTGCTAGCACACGTGCAGAAGCACGTCAGTTAGTAAGCCATAAAGCGATTTTAGTTAATGGTCGTGTTGTGAACATTCCTTCATACGTAATTACTCCAGAAGATACTGTTGTAATCCGTGAGAAGTCTAAGACGCAAGCACGTATCATCGCTGCTCTAGAGTTGGCTGAGCAACGTGAAAAGCCGACTTGGGTTGAAGTTGACGGTAAGAAATTGGAAGGCAGCTTTAAGCGTCTACCTGAGCGTTCAGACCTGTCTGCGGACATTAATGAACAACTAATCGTCGAACTTTACTCTAAGTAAAGTTAAGAGTTAAGAGAGGATAAAATGCAGGGTTCTGTTACAGAATTTCTAAAACCAAGGTTAGTCGACATCGACGCTATCAACCCAACGCGTTCTAAAATAGTTTTAGAACCATTAGAGCGTGGTTTTGGCCATACTCTGGGTAATGCTTTACGCCGTATATTACTTTCATCTATGCCTGGATGTGCAGTAACTGAAGTTGAAATCGACGGTGTATTACATGAGTACAGCGCGAAAGAAGGCGTTCAAGAAGACATCATTGAAATACTATTAAACCTTAAAGGTTTAGCAGTAACGTTAGAAGGCAAAGATGAAGTTTTTCTGACCCTGACTAAATCTGGTGTAGGCCCTGTTACTGCGGCTGATATTCAGCACGATGGCGATGTAACAATTGCTAATCCAGATCACGTTATTTGTAATTTAACTACAAATAACAGCGAGATCAGCATGCGTATTCGTGTTGAACGTGGTCGTGGTTATGTGCCGGCATCTAGTCGTTTATCCTCTGATGACGATGAGCGTCCAATTGGTAGATTGTTGCTTGATGCATCATTTAGCCCAGTTGAACGTATTGCGTACTCGGTTGAATCAGCTCGAGTTGAGCAACGTACAGATTTAGACAAGTTAATCATTGATATGGAAACAAACGGCACTTTAGATCCAGAAGAAGCGATCCGCCGTGCGTCTACTATCTTAGCTGAGCAATTAGATGCATTCGTAGATTTACGTGATGTAACTGAGCCAGAAGAGAAAGAAGAGAAGCCAGAATTCGATCCTATTCTACTTCGTCCAGTTGATGATCTTGAATTAACAGTACGCTCAGCAAATTGTTTGAAAGCCGAGCAAATTCAATATATCGGTGATTTAGTTCAGCGCACTGAAGTTGAGCTTCTTAAAACGCCTAATCTAGGTAAGAAGTCTCTAACTGAAATTAAAGACGTGCTAGCTTCACGTGGACTTTCTCTAGGTATGCGCCTAGAAAATTGGCCACCTGCAAGCTTAGCTGAATAATCTAAATCACTATATTAGTTTAGTTAGAAGGATAGGGTCATGCGCCATCGTAAGAGTGGTCGTCAATTAAACCGTAACAGTAGCCATCGTAAAGCGATGTTTAGCAATATGGCAGGTTCTTTGGTGAAACATGAAATCATCAAAACTACTTTGCCAAAAGCGAAAGAGTTACGTCGTGTAATTGAACCTTTAATCACACTGGCTAAGACTGACAGTGTAGCAAATCGCCGTTTAGCGTTTGCTCGCACGCGTGATAATGAAGTTGTTGGTAAATTATTCAGTGAAATCGGTCCACGTAACGCGGATCGTCCAGGTGGTTACACTCGTATTCTTAAGTGTGGCTTCCGTACTGGTGATAATGCACCAATGGCTTATATTGAACTAGTTGGTCGCCCAGCGACTAGCGAAGCAGTTCAAGAAGACGCACAGTCTGCAGAGTAAGTCTTAAAGAAACCTAAAAGCCGAGCTTATGCTCGGCTTTTTCTTGCCTAAAATTTATCAAACTATATGAACCAGTAATTATCTTCTATTATGTGCATCGGCTCATAGATTCTGAATCGATAGGTTGTTTTGACTGCTGTTTTAATAACTTAGCCTAGTTATCTTTACTTACCATTCATCCAAAATAGCCTATCCGGTTTTAGTTAAAGAGTATTTTCACTTTATATAGTGATTTACAGTTATTAATAATAGCACTTCGAATTTAACTACCATTAAGCAATCCCTAACGAAGTTTTTAGTGATTAGAGCTGCTCAGAAGATATATGGGGTCGCTCTCTTATCTATATACCGATACTAAGAACCTCATAGTAAAGCTAACCATTGGGGCCTTAGTAAACTCACTTCTCAAATAAAAATATAGCCCAATGAATTTAAATCTCGGCTTTTGACTATTTCAAATGATTTTAGTAACACGACTCTTAACTTATTGGTTGGCTTTTTCAGCATTGATGATCCAAATATGTCTCTACTGATCACTAGTTACCATAACTTTGACTTTAAATAGCTCTTTAAACCCCTCAATACAGGAGGTTTAGTTGTGTTTTTGAGCGTTTAGCTCAAATACTCAGCGAACAGCACATTATTTCAAGTTTTCTTCAAAAAAGGGTTGATCTGTTTTCGGATCTCCCTATAATGCGACCCCACTGAGACGGGAAACAGCAACGCATAGCGAGGCACGAACAACTCAGGGTGTTAAGTAAAACTTAGATTGAATCTTTTTAGAAAGTTTAAATTTAAGTGTTGACAAAAAAATAGGAAAGCGTAATATGCGCAGCCCTAGCGAGATAAAGTTCAGCTTTATAATCGCAACGTTCTTTAACAATATAAAGCAATCATCTGTGTGGGCACTCGTACAGATTGAGTTCTAACAGCCAAGCTGCTTAGGTAGCGAGGCAAACAAATTAGAGTCTCAATTGAAACTGAGTGACCATATGTTATTAAAAGATTCAGCCTTGAGCTGTTTTGATTTTACTTTTTTAAAAGTGAAAATAATAACGCACAGTCAATTC
>NZ_AUTL01000274.1:0-20172 GCF_000498015.1 Pseudoalteromonas sp. TAE79 | reverse complement strand
CATAGGTGATGTCAGCTACCCAAAGTTGATTTGGCTGCTCAGCAGTAAATTGACGATTAACTAAATCAAGTGGCTTATCTTGTTGCTCGTCAGGTATCGTTGTCTTATGTGCTTTACCCCGACGAACACCTTGAATTCCCATAACTCGCATCAATCGTTCGACTGTACAGCGGGCGACTTGATGGTCGTCAAGCTGTAGCTGCTTCCATATTTTTCTTGCACCATAAACTGACATATTATCCTCCCACACTTCGCGAATGAGTATTATCAGCTCAGCATCACGCTTTTTGCGGTTAGACAGTCGCTCAGGCTCTCTTTGTATCTGTTTATGAGAATAATACGTTGATGGTGCAATCGGCAATTCCTTGCAAATTGACTCGACACCGTAATGCTCTCTGCAAGCATCAATAAAATCCACTATTACTTCTGTTTGCGGTCGAGCTCCGCTTGGGCGAAAAAAGCGGCAGCTTGCCTCAGGATATCATTCGTTCGCTTGAGCTCTTTATTCTCGCGCTCTAAGATGGCAAGGCGTTCTTCAGTTGATGGCGTATTAGAAGAGGGTTTAGACGGTTGAGCTTGAGATTTCTTGACCCATGCTCTAAGTGTTTCTGGGGTACATCCCAGTTTATCTGAAATCGATACTAGCGCAGCCCAAAGAGAAGGGTATTCATGCTGTTGTGTGGTAACAAGCCTAATTGCACGTTCACGAAATTCTGATGTATAGCGATTTGATTTTTTCATAGTTCCAGTTTCTCAAGTTATTGAGTCTCTGGCAAACACGGGGCGATTCAAAGATATGTTTGCACGAGTTGAATCACAGCTATTTATTCTCGAGTAACTTAGTAAATCTTCTAGCAGTACTTGCATTCTATTAGCCCGGCTGAGCACAAGCTGAAAGTTTTCTAGGTGCTCCTGGGGGAGTAAATCTTTGCAATCATCATAAACCCATTCTAATAAACGTTTTATAGCATTTAATGGCGACTTGAGATCGTGTGAAGCAATACTGGTAAATTCATCAAGTTCATCGCTCATTTTTTGTAATTTTTTAATTAAGCGATCTTTTTCAGTTTCGTCTTTCTTGTTTTGCTCGCAAATTGTTGAGTTAAACTTAGCACTGTTTATTTTATCTAATAAGTTTTTACGTTGGACTAACTGATTTACAAAGTTTTTTTGTAAACTATTTAAAATCGATTTTTCTTTTTCTGTAAGTAGTGAATCACTTGCTCGCTCGAATATCAACCATCCAAACTTAAGGTTTGAGGGCAATATAATAGGCGATATAACTCTAAATATTTTAAGGTCATGCTCAATAATCGATTCATTAAAAATATCATCAGCTAGTTGCTCTTTAGCTACTGCTATTTCTGAACCTGATTTATATAGCTCGACAGCACGTTGAGGCTGATTAGCAACAATAGAAAATGAGCTCGCATCAAAAATGTTTAAAATTAGCTCAGCAATGTTTTTTATGTTTGTTTGAATGTCATTATCAAGAGAAGTTGTTAATTGCTGCTCATCTATTAATGATACACCTTCTATATAACTCTCTACATTGGGCATTCAAACTCCTACAACAGTATTAAATATGCCTCATTAAAATGAGATGCAACAAATGATTAACTTATTGTAGTTGATTATTTTGAATGCGTTGAATAATTTGCATTATAAATAGACCTCAAATTAGGGTTTTACCTTATGATAGTCAGCAGGTTATGAATCAATTTCAAAATAAGGCAAAACTCAATCTGGGTGTGAAATTTGTAACTTAATAAATAACTATTATTTAGGGTAGTGGTATTACTAAAGATCAACATGCCCAAGTAAAAACAGCATATTTAATCGCTCATTTGTACAATTGTTTGCGCTACGCTAAATAAGGTTTTATGCGTATCCATTGCTTGTTTTTGTAGCTGTTTATGGGCTTGCTCTTCGGTGAGCTTTAACTGCTCAATAAGTATGTACTTGGCTTGGTGAATTACCTTTTGCTCACTAATAACTTTTTTAGCATCAAGTAACGCTTGGTTTATTTGTTTTATATGCTGGCTTTGCTCGATAATTAAATCATACATAGTTTTATTACTGTTGAGCTTATCGGCCGCTATATTTTGGTTTACTTCTGGCTCTGGTTGCTTAATGGCTAATTGGCCAAAAGTAGGGGCTATGTGTTGCTCTGCCATATTGTTAAGTACTTGCTTATTTGTATTTAAACTACGTTGAGCACAGGCTATTTGCATTGCTGCAGTATCAATTAATTGATCTGCTATATTTTGTTCAATTTTGTGCATTATATCTATGCGCGTAGTGGTTACTTCGTACCATACTTCGCTTAGTTGCGAGAGCGGTTGAGCATTCTCGTCATCGAGTTTTTGCAGTAAACTTCTAAGTTGCTCTACCTGATTATTAACCTGATGTGTTGTTAACGTGGCAAAGCATTTTAAAAGGTGCGCATCGGCGTACTCATTAAAAAAGTCAAAGCTGTGGTTTTGCTCTTGTTCAAAATGCGCGAGTTGTTGTTTTTGCTCAGTGGTAAATTTACTCGCTGCAAATGCTTGTGCACCACAGGCGCGCTCTTGTCCTGCGTACTCTTTACCTTGCATAAAATTGAAAAATGCGACTAACAAACGCGTTATTTTAGGATCGCTTGCGCCATCTGCTGCCTCTAAAATAATATTGAGTAAACTAGCAATTAACTGCGTGAACGACTGCGTAGCATGCACTGCACTAATGTTTTGTTGTGCTATTTGATTGCGTAATTCGGGCAATGCGTCAAGTGTTTGCAGGCTATAGGTAATTAAATTAAATAACCGAGTATGACCAGTATCGGCGTTGTCGTTTATAAATGTTTGTTTAAGAGAATCATAAAATGCAGTTTGTGCGCTGCTGCTTAAAGGAATTTGTTCTTGTAATTGGGTTTTAAATCGCTCGCGATTTGAGGCCAAAAATATATTACTCATTGCACGTTCTTTTTGTAACTGATGTACAAAATCGCCTAACTTAGTAAGCGAGGCACAACTGTTTTGTAATTGCTTTAGCGCGTGTATTTCTTGATACTTAGCCGCTAATAAAAACTGTTTTGTGAGAGGATTGCTTGTCGCCATTGGTATTATTCCACACTTTTTTGTTTTTAAAGTGCAACCACTGTTCCAATCATTAATAAATTTCATCATTGAATTTAAAATCAAGCTAATACAATTGCTTAAAGTGTTATTTTTGTTTTTCACTTTGTTTCTATAATTTAACTTACCATTAATTTTAACTTATTTGGTGCATTTAAGTATGTTGTTGCACACAACTTGAACCCAAATTAAAAACAAAAAAAGCGCCTACTCCTGGGGAGGTAGTAAGCGCGAAAAGTGCATTATTCATTTTACGTCATGCGTTAACATTTACACTGTTTAGTAACTCAGGACTAATAGCCATTTTATGATTTATTACTTCACCAATCATAATTAGGGTAGGGCCTTGAAGGTTGTGTTTAGCATGCTCATTTACTATTTTCTCAAGCGTACTGGTAATTACTTTTTGCTTAGTAGTAGTGGCATTCTCTATTAGTGCGATGGGTGTATTACTTGGCCAGCCCACTGATTGCAAACCGTTGCTTAGCGTTTGTAAGCGCGAAAGCCCCATATAAACCACTAAAGTGGGGTTGTTGTTTGCAGGCATAAACGCGTAATTTTGCCAATGAGGTTGCTTGTTAGGATCGGCAAACTGCGCTGTTAAAAATGTAACACTACGCGCTACATCGCGTGCAGTGAGCGGAATACCCGTATAAGCGGACGTAGCNAAGCCGTTGTCACACCCGGAACAATAGCAAAATTAATATTATGCTCACTAAGCGCATCGGCTTCTTCGTTAATACGTGCAAATATACTCGGATCGCCGCCTTTTAAACGCACTACGTTTAAGCCTTGTTGTGCGTATTTAACCAGTAGTTCGCAAATGTTAGCTTGGGTCATCGAATGTTTACCCGCACGTTTACCTACAAATACTCGCTGTGCTTTTTTAGGAAGCGTTTTTAATAAATCATCGCTTACTAACCAATCGTATAAAACAACATCGGCGGTATTAATTAAACGCTGCGCTTTTACCGTAATTAGCTCTGCTTCTCCTGGGCCCGCACCAATTATATAAACGTTGCCGCTTTTGACGCTGCGACTATTTGAGCTTGTTAGCTTAGTAACAAGCTTATTTAGCCACACGTTTTCAATACCCGAAAAATAAGACAGTACACTCATACTATTCCCTTAAGCCACTGCTGTTGTAACTTTTGGTTCAGAGCTTATAAATACACTGCCGTCTTCAATTTTTGCATTAAAAACCGGTAAGTGTATTGCTTCTGCTTCTAAACATTCGCCTGTTTCTAGGCAAAAGTGTTGCTTATATAAAGGCGATGCGACAACTAATTTATTGTCGATTGAGCCAATAATGCCACGCGACAATACATTGGCTTTGCCAATCGGGTCGTAGTTGCTAATGGCAAACACAGCCGTTGGATTTTGTGGAATGTAAAAAATAGCCACTTGCTGATTATTAACTAATGCGCATACGCCGCTATTAGCCACTAGGTTGTCGATTGTTCCAATATTATGCCAAGACATCAGCTTGCTCCTCTTCAACTTCCATTACTGGAATACGGTTTTGTGTATTACGTTGATCACGCTTTTCGGCTTCTGTAGCAGGGCGTATTTGGTTACGCTCTTGCACAAACAAAATGTTGTCGTCGGTTTCGGGGCTATTAACAAACTGGCGGAATCGTTTGGCAGCATCTGGGCTTTCAATCGCTTTTTTCCATTCACACGCATAGGTTTGTGTAATTAATTCCATTTGCGCTTCTAGCTCGTCGCAAATGCCTAAGCTGTCGTCAATTACTACGCTTTTAAGGTAGTCTAAACCGCCTTCAAGGTTTTCCATCCATACCGACGTACGCTGTAATTTGTCAGCCGTTTTAATGTAAAACATAATTACGCGGTCAATGTATTTAATTAGTGTTGGCGTGTCTAAATCGGTCGCAAATAAATCAGCATGGCGAGGGCGCATACCGCCATTACCACACACGTATAAGTTCCAGCCATTTTCGGTGGCTATAATGCCAATATCTTTACTTTGTGCTTCGGCGCATTCGCGGGTACAACCCGATACCGCCATTTTAAATTTATGCGGTGCGCGTAACCCTTTGTAGCGGTTTTCAATTTCTATTGCTTGTCCAACGCTATCTTGCACACCATAACGACACCACGTACTACCCACACACGATTTAACAGTTCTAAGAGACTTACCATAGGCATGACCGGTCTCAAATCCGGCTTCTATAAGTCGCTCCCAAATAACAGGAAGCTCTTCTAAACGCGCACCAAATAAATCGATACGCTGACCACCAGTGACTTTGCAGTACAGGTTAAAGTCTTTGGCAACTTGTCCAATTACAATGAGTTTGTCGGGTGTTATTTCGCCGCCAGCAATACGCGGTACCACAGAGTACGAACCATCTTTTTGCATATTTGCTAGGTACGTATCGTTAGTGTCTTGCAAACCAACATGAGCGGGCTCTAAAATAAAGTCGTTCCATGTTGAGGCTAAAATAGAGCCAATGGCAGGNGTTTACATATTTCACAGCCATGACCGCTGCCGTGTTTAGTTAGTAAGTCATCAAAGCTTTTAATGCTTTCTACTTTTACCATGTGCAGTAGTTCTTGGCGTGAATACGCAAAGTGCTCACATACATGGTTGTTTACTTCAACTCCACGACTTGCTAATTCGTTATCAACAACTGATTTTAGTAACGCAGCACAACCGCCACAGCCGCTTGCTGCTTTAGTGCATGATTTTACCGAGGCTAAATCGCATGAGCCGCCATCGATTGCACCCACGATGTCGCCTTTACTCACATTGTGACACGAACAAATAGTGGCGGNGGCGCGCCGCCGCTATCTGGTAAAATTAAACACTCAGGGTTTTCTGGTAAGTCCATGTCGTTAAGCATGTACTGCAATAAAGTATCGTAGTCGCTGGTATCGCCAACTAGTACAGCGCCCAGTAATTTATCGCCTTTTTCACTTAGTATGATTTTTTTATAACAGCCGCGAATAGCGTCTTGGTATATAAGCTCTTTACAGTCAGGCGTTTTTGCATGAGCGTCGCCAATTGAGCCTACTTCTACGCCTAACAACTTAAGTTTAGTGCTCATGTCGGCACCTAAAAACTCAAGCTCGCCACCACTTAATTGGCTCGCTGCAACGCGCGCCATGTTGTAACCCGGTGCGACTAAGCCAAATAGTTTTTTGTCCCACAGGGCGCATTCCCCAATGGCTAAAATATCAGGATCAGATGTTTGGCATTGGTTATTAATAATAATACCGCCGCGTTCACCAAGCTCTAAATCAGCAATTTTACCTAGCTGATCATACGGGCGAATACCGGCAGAGAACAAAATTAGGTCTGTTTCTAAAAATGACTCATCCGAAAAATTTAATCTAAAGCGACTCGTTTCGCCTTTTACTATTTCGCTGGTCGCCTTTGATGTATGTACCGTTACGCCAAGTTTTTCTATTTTATTTTTTAGTAGCGTACCGCCTTGTCCATCAAGTTGAACAGCCATAAGTTGTGGCGCAAATTCAACTACGTGGGTATCAAGCCCTAATTGCTTAATGGCATTTGCGGCTTCAAGCCCCAACAAACCACCACCAATAACAACACCGCTTTTACTTACAGCGGCACTGGCTTTTATTTGTTCTAAATCTTCTAATGTGCGATACACCAAACAATGGGGTTGGTCGTTACCTTTTATAGGCGGCACAAACGGAAATGACCCTGTAGCGAGTACAAGTTTGTCGTACGGGTATTGCTCACCGGTTAATGTGGTCACTATTTTTGCTGTTCTATCAATGCCTTCAACCCACTGGCTGGTATGCACATTAATATTGAGTTGTTTATAGTTGTCGTGAGTTGTAAGTGCTAAATCGGCGGCTGTTTTGCCATCAAATACACTTGATAAGTACACGCGATCGTATGCAAGATTTGCTTCTCCGCAAAGTACGGTAATGTTTGCATTGGCATCGCTTTGGCGCATTTGCTCAACAAAGTGGTGTCCGACCATACCATTACCAATAATGAGTATTTTTTGCGAGGTTTGCATAGGGCATTCCTTAAAGTGACGGTTTAAATACAATTAACAAAAAAGCCCGCCACAAATACGCATTATGCATAACTGTGTGCGGGCTTCTTTGCCGATGGTTGCTAATAGCTATTGTGCTCACAACCTAAAATTTTGCCGTAAGTAAAACGGGCTTGTTAATAGGATGTTTGCAAAAATACAGCCAGTTTTTTAAGTTATTGTTTAAATTGTATTTAATGTGTTTTTAGAGTGAGGATAAAACCCGCTTTGTTATATGTTGGTGCGCGCCTGGCACTAAGAGGGTGCAAGTATTGTCATTGTTTTGTGCATTATCAGTCAATAAAACACTCATTATCATTGAGTGTGTATTGAGTTAAATTTAACCCATGAAATACGCACACGAATTACGAGCAAAATGACTAACACAAACTCAGTAGATGCTTCACCTTTTCACGAAGGCGAACTGGCAATACAAGACAAACTCGGTAAACGAGAAATAATGGCAACATTTGGCAAACGTGCCGTGCGCTCATTTATGCCAGAGCAGCACCAAGCATTTTTTGAGCAGTTACCATTTGTGGTTGCAGGCAGTGTTGATGAAAATGCAAATCCGTGGGTATCTATTGTTTCGGGACAATCAGGCTTTTTAAGCGCCCCAACTTCCACGTCGTTATTAATGACCCACGCGGTTGATAAAAACGACCCCTTACATAACACATTAAAGGTTGCCGGCTCGCCAATTGGTTTATTAGGCATTGAGCTAAGCACGCGTAGGCGTAACCGTTTAAATGTGCGCGTAGGTGAGGCAATTAGTGATAATAAAGTGAGTTTTAATGTTGATCAATCCTTTGGTAATTGTCCGCAGTATATTCAAACGCGGGACTTAACGTTTAATAGAGATCCTTTACTTAAAAGTAATACGGTACAAAAAGTTAAATTTAATACACTTGATAACGCAGCCAGTACGTTAATTGACACCACCGATACATTTTTTGTATCGAGTTTTATAACCGCAAAAAACAATCCAAAAATTGAAGGGGTTGATGTTTCTCACCGTGGTGGGTTGCCGGGTTTTGTAAAGCGCGAAGGCAACACATTAACGATTCCTGATTACGCAGGTAACAATTTTTTTAATACCTTGGGTAACTTTTTATTAAACCCAAAAGCAGGTTTGTTATTTCCTGATTTTGACACGGGTAATGTATTAATGCTTACTGGCAGCGTTGAAATTTTATGGGACGGGCATCCAGAGTTAGAGGGTTTTATTGGTGCAGACCGAGGCTGGAAATTTACCCTCACTAAAGGGATGTGGCTTAAAAACTTACTCCCGTTTAGTGCTAAATTTGATGCTTACTCGCCTAACACTAAAATGACGGGCACATGGCTTGAGGCTGATAAAAACAAACAAGCCGAAAAACTAAAACATACTTGGCAGCCTTTAAAAGTAACTAAAATAATTAAAGAAAGTAATGTAATTACCTCCTTTTATTTAGAAGGGCATAACAATACTACCTTGTTACCGTTTAAAGCTGGGCAGCATTTAACTGTACAAATACCAAGTAAAAATAGTCGCAATAGCAAAAACAGTAATAGCAAACCTGTTATTAGAACCTACACCGTGTCATCAAGCCCGCATGAACTCTTTTATCGGTTATCGATTAAAAAAGAGCTAAATGGCGAAGTGTCTAACTACTTTCATGATGAGGTAAAAGTAGGCGACGTTATTTTAGCTAAATACCCACAAGGGCAGTTTTTTATTGACCCAACTAGCGCCAAACCAGCAGTACTAATTGGTGGCGGGATAGGTATTACACCTATGATCTCAATGGCTAAACATATTGCCAATGAAGGGTTAAGAACCCGCTATACACGCCCTTTGCATATTTTCCATAGTGCTAAAAGTGCCCAACAGCGTGCGTTTTATAACGAGCTAAAAACACTTGCAGATACGAGTGGCGGGGCAATTGATTACTACTCACTTTTATCTCAGCCTGAGCTTGATGAAAAACAAGGCGATGGCTTTAACGTAAAAGATGAGAGTTTTAATTTAAAAGACGAAAGCTTTGATTTAAAAGGGCGCATAAATGCGGATGTGTTTAGGTATTATTTACCACTTGATGATTACGAGTTCTTTTTATGTGGACCGCAAGCGTTTATGCAACACGTATATAACGAGCTGTTATTGCTCGGTGTGCAGGATAAAAACATATTTGCTGAAGCATTTGGACCCTCCAGTATTAAGCGCAAAGTACTTAACGCCTAATAAAAGCAAAGAGATTAGCGTAGAAGAAGCAGACAACACCATCATTAAATTTAGTAAATCGGGCTTTGAACAGCGCTGGAATAAAGGCGATAACACTATACTTAATTTAGCCGAATCCCATGGCTTAGAACCTGAGTTTGGCTGTCGAAACGGCAGTTGCGGCAGTTGCGCTGTAAAAATAAATGCAGGAGCTGTGGTGTATCGCAATACCGTAAGTTACCCAGTAGAGACAGGGCAGGCGCTAATTTGCTGCGCCGTACCTGCTAAAGGCGTTGAGGTGCTTGATTTAAATCTGTAGTGTTTTGAAATATAGCGTTTTTATATACAGCGCTTTTAAATACAAAACTATGCGCTAAAACTAAAACAACTGTTTTTTGTTAAACAAACGGAGCGTTTTAAAAACGCTCCGTTGAATTACTTTTATTAAAACTCAAAATTAAAACTGACCGTAAGTCTTCTTCCGTCTAGCACAACGCCGTAGGTTTCATTGGTCACTACACGGTTTGTAACATTGTATAAACCAGCCATTACTTTCAGATTATCAGTCATCCAATATTGTGCGCCTATGTCCATCATGGTGTAGCCGGGTGTACCATCACTTAAGCTTGTACGGCTTAAATAGTCAGTAGTTTCACCACGGTAGTTTACACGACTCCATAAATTTATCGTGTCACTCGCATCCCAGTTTAAGGTTGCATTAGCCATACTCTTGGGTATTTTATTTAAAGGCTCACCCGCAAAGTCTCCTGATTTTTGCTCAGAGTCAGTAAAAGAGTAGTCAGCTTTAAAGCGAAGGTTGTCGGCAATACGGTAGTTTACAGTCGCTTCTACCCCTTGCATTTCGGCCTCTGAAATATTTTTTTGCGTACTCAAAAATTGATAAGTGTTCCCACTGAATTCACATTGATAGTTTTCAAAATCATTTCTATCAATATTTTCACTAATACAGTAGCGATCTTCTGCTATTTTATCATCAAAATCAGTATGATAAAACGTTAAGCTGGTCGATAGTCCAATTTTAGGATCGTTATAAATAAAACTAACTTCATAGTTAACGCTAGTTTCTGGATCTAAGTCAGGGTTACCTATTATCAGGGCACGTGAAATGGATGTTCCAGTAGGAGATAGGTTAGGAGATCCGCCCCCGCCTGTGCCTCGACCAAAGCCAGCGGTAGCTTGAGATAATGAAGGCTGAGTATACCCTGTAGAAATCCCTCCTTTAACAGTAAAGCGGTTATTTGCATGCCAGTTAGCATAAATCCTAGGTGACCAATGAGAACCAAATTGTTCATCGTTATCGTATCTTAAACCGGTAGTTATGGATAAGTCTTTTATAAAGTTCCATTCAACCTCAGTAAATAAAGCCCCAATCCATCGGTCAACTGTATCACTGGCAATAGCCACGTTAGCATCTAGCAAACCATTCGTTTCGTCAACAAGTTCTTCGGTTTTATATCGTGCGCCCACAGTATAAATATGTTGCTCTGCTGCATAAGTTGCAGATGTATTAAACGTAATTATTTCTTCTTTTTTATCTTCATCTTGCACGCGTTCAGATAAATCTTGCTGAAGATAAGTGTTTGTTGTTAATTTTCCGTAATTTCCCATATGGGTGAGGGAGTACATTTGTTTTTCAAATTCGTACTGTGAGCCTTCTGCATCAATAGCTATTGAGTTACCTGGTGTATGCTCAAAATCAATATTTGATGTATCGTAGGCTAGGCTCATCTTATTTTTATCATCAACGGCCCAGTTAAATTTAACCCCAAATTGGGTTGTATCTGAGTCTGGACGGCTAGCAGTAGCGTCGCCACCGCCAGAGTAATCACTTTCATCTGTATGTTGTATTGAGCCTGTAAGCTCTATGCCTAATACATCTTTAATCAGCGCACCGCCAGCGTAAAAGTCGGTATTGTATTGATCATTACTTACATCATTCATAGATGAAGTATAGCTTGCGGCTAAACTTCCAGACCATTGCTGTGGAGCCGTACGAGTAATAATGTTAATCACTCCGCCCATTGCTTCAGAGCCGTAAAGTGATGACATAGGACCACGAATAACTTCCACACGTTCAATCATTGCAAGTGGTGGAATACCTATTTGTTTACCCCCATCTGAGCCATTAGTATTTACTGAACGACCTGCCGAAAGAGGGCGACCATCGACAAGGTATAATGTGTATTGATCATCCATACCACGGATACTAATATCTTGCATATTACCGCCACCAGTTACATATACGCCTGGTAGATCGCGAACAGCATCAACAACTGTGGTATAAGATTGTTTACGTAGCTCTTCTTGTAATATGACCGAAATAGATGCAGGAGCATCTATAATTTTCTGCTGATAACCGGTTGCTGTTACAACCATTGTTTCCATTTCATTTGTTTTTTCTGCCGCTGAAGCGCCCATGGCTATAGGGATCAAAATAGTGAGAGGTAACTTTTTACAGGTCAATGGTACTAACTTTGACATTGATCGTTTGGACATTAAAATGTTCTCCTTTACATGTAGGCCTAAATTCAAGAGTGCAAATGATAATACTTATTGTTATCATGTAAAGGGAATTAAATGGAACAATGTGTTGCCAAAGTTGCAACACATGTTGATCGTTTGCTCGTGTAATGGCTAATTTATTAGCATGTAAATTAGCCGTCACTGAGCGTATTAAACGCAGTAGGGATGTTGCAATGCCTCAATTTAAAGAATTACGTAGTTTTGTCTCTGTGGTTAGTTCAGGAAGCTTATCAAATTCGGCAAAAACACTGCAGTTGTCTAAATCAACTATTAGCCGACATCTTAAAAACTTAGAGCAAGATGTGGGGAGTATTTTACTTAAAAGAATGTCTAACAGCTTGGTGCCTACAGAGGCGGGGCTGTGTTTTTACGATTATTGTGAGCAAATACTAGGTATAGCGAAAGAAGCTAAACAAGAATTAGATACCTTAGATGAAAAAATACAGGGTGAAGTCGTTATCTATGTTGATACTGGCTTATTAAGAGGATGGCTAGGTGATGTTGTTACTCAGTTTTTAACGCGCTTTCCAGATGTTAGCGTGACTCTTAAAACAGATATAAAAGCTGACTCAAACCAATGGCAAGACAATATTTTGCTTTGTATGGGGCAGTTACCTGAATCCAGCCAACGCCAAGAAAAACTCTGTATTCTTTGGCAGGGGGTATTTGGTAGTAAAGATTACTTTAAGTGTAATGGCTATCCTAACTCACCGGAAGATTTAATAAATACTCACTGGTTACAATTAATTGGCAATAAAAATGAGCAGTTAGTTATGACAAACCAAGGAGGAGAAACATTAAGTGTACCAGTTCCTTCGTCACGAATTCAGTCAGATCAATTGGTGTTACAAGGAGATGCAATAAGCCAAGGACATGGGCTTGGTTTATTACCTCTATGGCAAGCAAACATGCGTCTTAATGCCCACCCCGAATGCTTTGAGCGTTGTTTAAAAGACTGGGTAGGTCATCCTGTTCCTATTTGGTTATGTTATCCTTTTGGCAAATTAGCCAAAAAGCAGCGTGCTTTTATAGAGCATATAAAAAGCAATTTACCGCAGGAATGGGATAATGAGCTTTGCCAAGAAATGTAAATTTTATTTAGTATTACTTAGGCAATTTATTTTAAGTGTTTTAGAAACTGCAACGTAAAAAACCGCTTTTTAATCAATAAAAGTAAATGCTACTCATTATCATTTGATGTGTGACATGCTAGCATATCCTTAATATGTTCATAAATTAAAAAGGAAATATAAATGTACGGCATACTAATAAAAATGTTTTTTATAGCTGGTTGTAGTTTTTTCTCAGTAGCTAGCTTTGCTAATTACCCAATAACAATTAACCAAGGGAATACCCAAGTTGTTATAAAACAAAAGCCTATAAAAGTTGTTGTATACGATTTAGGAGTACTTGATACATTAACAGCACTTGATGTTGATGTCACAGCGGTTGCTAAGGGGGTGTTTCCTGAATATTTAGCTCATTATAACTCCCCAAACAAAGCAGCAGCGGGTAGCTTATTTAAGCCAGACTTTGAGGCACTTCATAAAATTAAACCTGATTTAATTATAGTCGGACCACGCAGCCGTAGAGCATTAGATAAATTAACTGCAATTGCACCTACCATCGATTTAACATTAAGTTCCGATGATTTTGTCTCTAATATTAAAAGAAATATTATATTACTGGGTGATGTTTTTGAAAAACAACAGCAAGCAAAGTTATTGTGGAACAATCTAAATAATAAAATTAATGCTTTACAGGCTAAAGCAATGGGTAAAGGGCCAGGGCTTGTTTTATTTACTGTAAAAGATATGTTTATTGCGCACTTACCTGGAGACAGATTTGGTATGGTGTATGAACTACTTGGTATAAAAAGCCCAAATAAAATTAATAAACCGCAGCTAAAAGATAACGATAAAAGCCAAACTAAAGTGCAAAAAGCCAAACAAGCTGCAGTATTAACAAAGGATTATATGGCAACAAAACCAAATTGGCTGTTTATACTCGACAGAGGTTTAGCAACTGGTGGGCAAAGCAATATTGAGCAAGCTTTAGCAAAAGCACCGTTTATAGAATACAATGTCGATGGTCATCAAAACGGATTATTCAAATACCAAAATACTTCGACTAATTCGCCATGGAATACTATGTCAGTCCAGATCAGTATTCTTTGATTTATTAATGATGTAGGCCAGACATTCTGGCCTTTTTATATTTCTAAATACGAATGTTAACACCAGTACTTTTGTCTTGCATGATAGACATAGCTGATTCTAACATCTTCAAAGTAGTCTCGTCATTGCGTGACAGTGCGCCTTGGATGCCATCACGCGTTTTTTGAATGAAGTTATATCGTGTTTCATCACTGTGTGCACCTGCCAGTTCGCCTCCATTTACGGGTATTTTCATAGTCATAGCCATGAAAGGCCTGCCGTCATCGAGAGACATTTCTCCATTGCGGATTTGAGTGTTGGCCCAGTCCCGCATTTCTTGCCGGGTCATACTAGTGAAATCCGCCTGTTTTGTGCTGCTGTCAGTCTTATCATTGTCTGTTTGTGCTGCTGTTAATGCAGCCGAAAATGACGTTGAGGCCTCTGTTGAAGGCTTGGTACGCTGGTTCCCATTAAAATAATGTACGTTTGCATCAACTCGCATAGGTTCTTTTCCTTAGTATGATCGTATGAGTGATATTAACTGCAAAACCTGCGCCATAATTATACACTTATAGTCTTTTGAAAACGCCTTTAAAAAGTTTATTTAAATTAAGTTGTTGAAGGTAATTCATCGTAAAGTGAAAAGCTTAATACAGAGGTGTTGGACGGCAAAGGCTTTCCGGTAACTGGAATATTTACTAATAGGCTTGGCTCATAGGCCTTAAATTATTCAGGATAAAGCCTAATAAAAGAAGGTTTTGAAATAAGCAATATTAAAGTGAAATATTGGGATCGAGATTGATACAAAGATGAGGGATATAGAAATCAATATCCATTTCAATTTTTTGATTTCTTTTAAGTGATTTGCATTTTTAAGCGATTCATTTAGCCGCTGAATATTTAGTTCAACTTCGTGTACAGTCTCCTGAGAGACGAGCGCTAAATCTTTAATACTATCAACAGAGCTTTTTAAGTTTTTCTCTGTTGCTAGTATATGAGTATCAACGCTCTTAATTTCCAGTGATTTCTTCACATATTCAGATAAAGAAATACCTTCCTTTTGCGCCTCACTACTTAAAGACTCTTTTAATTTATCGTCAATTCGGATGCTTAGAATAGCCATTCTAAAATACCTCTGATGTATACGGGTGTAAACAAAGCGTATACGCCTATTTTTAAAGGCGCAACAGGTTATTTTAGATGAAAACTGTGTATGACAAAATGAGATAATAGGCACGCTGTCGAATGTATACAAATGATCATACTGCTTGATGGAGATTGAGTTAACAAAAAAATATTTACTTACTTATTTATTACAGACCATTTTAATATAGGATAGGGAGCTAGGCTAAAAGCCTGCACCCTACTATAAAAGCAAAGCTAATTTGGCGTTAGTGTTTAATATGTTTACACTATGCGTTAATTGTAACGGTAACTGGAACTGTTATAGTAATCGGGTTCAATATCCAGCCATTCGTTTTAAGTAGCCTGACCGTATCATTGTATAAATCCGTTCCTTCATTAATCGATTTTACTGTTACTAACAGTACAGCTTTTTGAGGTGTGATAGGGACTTTTTCCTCGGCTCTAATGGTTGACTCCATTTTTAATTTCCATGCCTGCACACTAGTGCCTTGTGGATATTTCTTTTTGTGGGCTTTAGTCGGTGACCATTTGAATGAGTTTTTTAATTGGTTTATTTCGTAAAGATCTTTCTTATTGCTAGGTAGTGGTGGTACCTTTCCTGAGAATGAAGTTTTAAGTTCGCCAGTAGCTTCATCCAGAATTGTTTTCGTTTCACCCATGGAGACACTGATGTTAACTCGGCTATACTCCGAACCAAAAGATTGATCTAATGGTGGTGAATAAACCAATGTCATTGCAACCTCACCTTTAAACTTACCTTTGTCCTGCACTGAAGAAGGTAAGGGTATAGGGCTTCTGTCAAACTCTACTAATCCATGTCGGACATCTACTTCAAACATCAAGGTAATTTGATTCTCTGAACAATATAGTAAACTATCAATATCTCTCGGCTTTCCAAAGCCTGTTGCGTATTCGTACCCTAAAGCAAAGTCTGTACTGACAAAGTTGGATGACCTAATGTCGTACCCACGAATTGAGCGAATGCCCAATATGCTGATTGTTGGTGATACCAACAATGGTAAAACAATGCTTACTAAACGATTTTTGAAACAGTACCCAGCTAAAGATAATCCTAATGGTGATGGAGTGCTTGCACCTGTATTATTAGTGCAAGCGCCTCCTGTTCCCGATGAGGGACGTTTTTATAATGCAATACTGGAGTTACTATTTGCGCCATATAGGCCAAGTGAACGAGTTGATAAAAAGCAATTTCAAGTGATCAAATTATTGCGCTACATTGGTACAAAAATGTTGGTCATAGATGAAATTCATCATATCTTGGCGGGTAATTTAAATCGACAACGTGCATTTTTGAATGTACTTAAATACCTTGGTAATGAGTTACAAATATCAATTGTTGGGGTTGGGACTAAAGACGCGTTTAGGGCGTTGCAGTCAGACCCTCAATTAGCTAACCGTTTTGAGCCAGTATTATTACCTCGATGGGAGTTTAATCAGGATTTTTTAAGGTTACTAGTGAGTTTTGAACGTATGTTGCCATTAAGAAAGCCCTCAAATTTACATGCTAAAAGCTTAGCTATGCAACTATTCTCAATGTGTGAGGGCTATATTGGAGAGCTTTCACGATTACTTAATGATGCAGCCGTTTATGCGGTTAAAAATAATATAGAAGCAATCACACCAATAGTATTAGATAAAATAAACTGGGTAACACCTTCACAAAGAAAGCGTCAGTTAGACAAGGCAATTTAAATGTTGTCTGGAAAATTATAGCCAGCTCATCCGCACCCATTACCAGGGGAGTGTTTATCTTCATGGATGGTGCGAACTGCACATCACAATGGCCTGAAAGTACAAAGCTTTGGTCATTTTGCTTTTAATAAGCGTTATGAACTTTGGAATAGGGATATAGATAGGCTAGCGCCTGAAAGGTTGTTAGAGCAGATGTCAGTAAAAACGGGGGTAACACTTAGGGAAGCAAAGAAAACAACGCTAAGTCTATTTGAGGGGCGTTTATTTGAGTCTACAAGCCTGTCAGGTCAGCTACGCTGGATAACACCGCTTAAATTATATCATCGTACTCATACAGGTTTTGGCATGCAGTATTGTCCCCTATGCTTAGCTGAAAGTACAGACGCTTATTATCGAATTGCTTGGCGAGTGGCTTTTTATACTTTTTGCCCAAAACACTTAATACTCATGGAAGATAGGTGTAGACATTGTGGAATGGCAGTTGCTTTTCACCGAATAGAGCTTGGAAAATATCACCAGTTAGATGCTCCAGATCTAGCGGTGTGTTGGAAATGCGGGGTAAGTTTAACTGATTTCACTCCTATTCCTGTTAATATTTGGCACCAGAACGTACATCGAAGGTGGAAATGGAAGTTAGCGGTATTAGACCGTGGTTTTGTTAATTCAGGTCAAGTAAAAACTCAGAGGCTTAATTTACTGCATCAGCTTTGTAGAATTATTGCCTCACACTCATTGGCTCCCGATTTACAACAATACTTATGTGACAAAACAAATATGCCGTATCAACATATAAGTGATGTAAAAATAGCATTTGAGCAGCGCTCTTTATCTGAGCGGCATTATATTTTAGAGCTCGCATGGTGGTTAATCGAAAAATACCCAAGGAAGATAAATGAAGCCATTAAGTATAAAAAACTACGCCCACATTACCTCTACAAAGATATGCCGAGTCTAAGATTTAAGTAATGCTTATTATCTATGTATATTAAGTTAATTTTTCTTATTAGAAACAACTAAAGTAAGATAATAACCTGCCGATAACTAGTAATAAATAACGAACAAGGAAAATGATATGAAAGTTAATTCAAATGATACTAATCTAGCATCGCAGTTTATATCGAACGGTTCAGAAGTGAAAATTAATAAACCTGTAAATGGTAAAGAACAAATAAATAGTGAAATGGAGCGACTAGCTAAGGACATATATCATAATGATCAGCCTAAAGAGCCTAAAGCGACCTATGATAAGCCAATGAATATATCAACAAATAATGTTGTATCAACAAGGGAAGCAGAAGAAAAAGCGTTAAATAATATTCGAATCGCTACTGTGAATCTTTATATGCCGGGTGGTGAAGTTTCCAACTCTGTTGAAAAAATGTTTACTCAGTATGACAATATTGTGGCTGAAATAGCGGCCGAACAACCATCATTAGCGAATAAAGACTGGGGGATATCAATCAGTCAATCAGGTGAGCTAGAAGTTACAGGTTCTATTAATGATAAAGAGAAAAGTCTGATATCTGAAAAATTAAATGACAACGGGGATTTTGTGGCCGCAGCTAACGAGTTTAAATCGAGCTTTCTAGAGCACATTGACTTGGGAGTTAGGGGGTGGTCAAGTTACGACGTAAACGAAGATAATTTCTCAAAAATATTTGATTTAAAAGAAATTCTGGATAATTCACAAGGAGGAGAAAGCTTTAAACAGGCTTGGAATAAGGACTTTAGTTGGCTTGAGTTAAACGATAATATCTCATCTCAACTTAGAAGAAATGCAGAACGAGAGTAATTTATTGCGAAAGGGCCTCATTTAGAGGCCCTTTTAAATTATGAAGGTTCGCTAGAAATTAAATCCTGATCGCAAATATGACCAAAATATACATATGGCACATTATCGCCACCTATCCCAATAGTGTCTATTTCTCCATTTTCATCAAGGCCTCTATTTGTTGGTATTACAATTTGCCAAGCACCAACTTCGACATCTGATTCCCAAACATTTTTATACCCCAAGCTATATTCCGTATGTAAAATACCCTTAACATTCGGAGTGCAAGAGTTTAAATTTATTTGATCTGATATCTTTCCGTTAGTATTTGATAACGCTTGATATGAGGTTGAAGTATTTGCTTGATCTTCAACATCTTTAATGAAATTAAAATAAGCAATAGCTCCTTCAATTGGCGCCCCTGTTGAATCACGTAATACCAGTGACCAATTCAATCTGTTGTATGCTTGTGTAGTTAGATAAGGTTGACTGTATGCTATTAAGGGTATTCTATTTACATTACTTTCACCAGAAATAACATCATTAGTAAATGAAGTCACTATTGATGATGTTGTCAACGTGTAATTGTTACTGGGATCAGCTGGTAGAGCGGTATTAGCTCTAACTCTTAAACTAATCGACTGGTTTGCCTGAAGGTTTGATAATAAATAATTATTATTTGCTACTAAAGGAGTCCAGCCATTGTTATTTATCTCAAAGATAAACTCGTCACTAAGAGTTTCATCTAATAAGCGTATAGATATATCTTGCCCTCTAACGACTGTAAACTGATAGTAATCAATATCATTTATACTATCCATATTGCCAGTTATAGTGTTTTGTTTATCAGGTAAAATGGTTGCAAGCGTTTCTGTATCATTAAATTCATAGGCATCTAAATTTGTTGCGACTGCTGCACCAAAATTAAATGGTGAACCATCAGAGTCAATAACTTCCATAAACCAGTAATAGTGACCTGGTTCAGTCAAAGCTAATACCACCTCATCTAGGTTACCTGTATTAGCAGATGTACCAATTGCAGTAAAAGTATCATCAGGATTATGTCTTAGTACACTTAAGTTAACATCCGTCTCAGTCGATTGGCCTACGAGCAAAGCTGTCGTTTTGCTTCGTTCAGTAATTTCAAAATGGTAACAAATACTTTCGCCAGGCTGAGAATTACTAAGCGTATACAGGTTTTCTGTCGCTAGCGTAGGACAAATTGGTGTGATTGTACTTTCTACAGCTAACTCCTCATTTAACTTAACAGCACTTTGCTTTTTTATTAGGGCGTGTTGATCTTTGTGGTATGAAAAACAAACAGCATGAAGATAAGGTATAATTGAATTCGCCAGAAAACTTTACACCGAACCTACATGCCAAGATTAATGCTAACAGACGGGACATGGAATGTCTTATCAAAAGTAATGTACTTAAGTGGTCGAATTTATAATAAGCCCGACCATAGAAAAACGCTCGAAGGCATACT
>NZ_AUTL01000273.1:0-18113 GCF_000498015.1 Pseudoalteromonas sp. TAE79 | reverse complement strand
CCACCTTCACGGATAGCAAAACGAAGACCTTCATCCATCGCGATTGGTGCGATTAGAGTTACTGTCATCTTGATGTTATCACCAGGCATTACCATTTCTACGCCTTCTGGTAACTGAACGTCACCAGTTACGTCAGTTGTACGGAAGTAGAACTGTGGACGGTAACCTTTGAAGAATGGAGTATGACGACCACCTTCATCTTTAGAAAGTACGTATACTTCTGAAGTGAATGTAGTATGTGGATTGATTGAACCAGGCTTAGCTAGTACTTGACCACGTTCAACGTCTTCACGCTTAGTACCACGTAGAAGTGCACCAATGTTCTCACCAGCACGACCTTCGTCAAGAAGCTTACGGAACATTTCAACACCAGTACAAGTAGAACGAGTTGTATCATTGATACCAACAATTTCTACTTCGTCATTGATGCGGATGATACCAGCTTCAACACGACCAGTTACAACAGTACCACGACCCTGGATTGAGAAAACGTCTTCGATAGGCATGATGAATGGCTTATCGATGTCACGCTCTGGCTCTGGGATGTAAGAATCAAGTGCGTTTGCAAGCTCAACAATCTTATCTTCCCACTCTTTCTCGCCTTCTAACGCTTTAAGCGCAGAACCAGCGATTAGAGGTAAGTCATCACCTGGGAAATCGTATTCAGAAAGAAGTTCACGAACTTCCATTTCTACTAGTTCAAGTAGCTCTTCGTCATCAACCATGTCACATTTGTTCATGAATACGATGATGTAAGGAACGCCAACCTGACGAGAAAGAAGGATGTGCTCACGCGTTTGTGGCATAGGGCCATCTGTCGCAGCAACTACTAAGATCGCGCCGTCCATTTGAGCAGCACCAGTGATCATGTTTTTAACATAATCGGCGTGACCAGGACAATCTACGTGTGCGTAGTGACGTGTAGGAGTATCGTATTCAACGTGAGACGTTGAAATAGTGATACCACGTTCGCGCTCTTCTGGAGCGTTGTCGATTGATGCGAAATCTTTAGCAACACCGCCGTATACTTTTGCAAGTACGTTAGTGATTGCTGCAGTTAGTGTAGTTTTACCGTGGTCAACGTGGCCGATTGTACCAACGTTTACGTGCGGTTTTACGCGTTCAAACTTTTCTTTTGCCATGACGGAACCTATCAGTTTTGTGTATCTAAATTACATATGAAAATAATCCACCAAAGGTAGATTAAGTTAATCTTTTTCAAATAGTATTTTCTGACAGATAAAGGAAGTAATCAAGGAGATTCTTAGGACTGGTGCTGATAGGCAGAGTCGAACTGCCGACCTCACCCTTACCAAGGGTGCGCTCTACCAACTGAGCTATATCAGCAACACAAGAACTGGAGCGGGCAGCGGGAATCGAACCCGCATCATCAGCTTGGAAGGCTGAGGTAATAGCCATTATACGATGCCCGCATAAAAATCTGTTCTTAAACTACCTCTAACCGTCAAGAATAAAGTGGTGGAGGGAGCTGGATTCGAACCAGCGAAGGCTGAGCCGTCAGATTTACAGTCTGATCCCTTTGGCCGCTCGGGAACCCCTCCACGATAATTCTCTACTAATTCACTTCCGGTAAAAGGAAAGTGGTGCCGACTAACCGAGTCGAACGGTTGACCTACTGATTACAAGTCAGTTGCTCTACCAGCTGAGCTAAGTCGGCACTGCTTTAGTACGGGGCGAGATATTAGAGTAAGGTTTATTGGGATGCAACTATAAAATTAAAAAAAGTGTAAATTTTTAGTTTAAATGCTCAATATTCACGCGAAAACACGTTTTTTTCACTTTTTCATGTTGTTTTGCTTAGCTGGTGCCAGTAATTTAACCCCTTCATTACGAGTAATGAATCAAAAATACTTCCCTCAAATTGCTGTTGTAAAAGCAAGCCATAGCCACCAGCAAAAATTATTTGTACTTTTTGCTCTGTTTTTTTATCCGTTAAGTGCAACTTAGCTTGCTCAATTGCTCCAATGGTTGCCACTAAAGCACCATTTTTTAAACCATTAGGCGTATTTTTACCCAGTTCATTGGTAAATGGAGTTTTACCATCATCAAAAACACGTTGAGTATTTTGTGTAAGTGATGAGGTCATTAAATCAAGCCCAGGTAAAATCCAGCCACCTAAATGCAACCCTTCACTACTAAGCACATCAATTGTTGTCGCAGTACCCGCATCAACAACAATGCATGCTGTGTTTGGATATAACGTAAATCCAGCAATAAGCGCAAGCCACCTGTCTATGCCTAAGTTAGCTACATGCTCGTAAGCGCATACAAGATCTCCAAGCGTTTTGGTTACCTTGGCTTCAAAACAAATAATATTATTGCTAGCCGCTTGCGCGAGAATATTGTTTAGTAAATCACTGCGCCCTACACATGCATAAATCACTTCGGTTATTTGTAACCAAGGCAGGTTATTTATATCTGCCGGTTGTGCTTGCTCGTTATGCCACAATACAGCTTTTAATGATGTATTTCCTACGTCGATCAATAATCTCATAATTGCGCCTTTCTAAGGGAGACTTCCCCGCCGTAATAACTTTTTACTTCCCCGTCTTGGCGAATTCGTATTCCACCTTGTGCGTCAATACCTTCACATATTCCACGCCAACTTCGGTGTCCTGTATTTAGTTCAACATATTCACCAGCAAACGCATTGAGCGAATTCCATTGCTCATACATGGCTTGCAAACCCGTTTGACGATACTGCGCTAAACGCTGCTCTAAATGGTGAGTAAGAGAAGCCACAAGTTGGTTTTTATCGAGCTTTTGAGTATGTTGATTTAAGTCGGTCCACGCTTGGTCTATATGCTGACTAAAGCTCTCAGGCATTTGTAAATTAATACCGATACCAATCACTAACTGACAAGGTCCTTGCGGTTGTCCATCTAATTCAACCAATACACCTGCAAGTTTTTGCTTATTTATATAAATATCGTTAGGCCACTTAAGTTCTACGTCAACTTGGTATAACGCTTTAATAGCATCATAAACAGCAAGACCTACTGCAATTGATACGCCCATTGCAGCTTGTAAGCCGTCATCTAAACGCCAAAAATAACTGTAATACAGATTAGCGCCAAATGGGGACTGCCAAACACGGCCGCGTCTACCACGTCCTGCTTGCTGCATTTCAGCAACAATAACAGTGCCAGACTCAAGCGCTGTTTTGGCCTGTATACGGCGCATAAGCTCGCTGTTAGTCGAATCAATAATAGGGTGTACTTCTACATCGGCAGTATTTGCACCTAGCGCTTTGTAGTGCTGATCAATTTGCGTTTTATTTAAAAGGCCCACCTGACTATTCAAACAATAGCCTTTGCCAGTCACTTTAAAAATATCCAAGCCCATTTCTTGTAACGTTTTAATATGTTTACTTACCGCAGCTCGGCTAATACCTAGCTTTTCACCCAAGGCTTGACCAGATACAAACCCTCCTTGGTTGAGTGCATTTAAAATAGCGAGTTTGTTTCCATCAGGTGC
The DNA here is from genome assembly GCF_000498015.1 of Pseudoalteromonas sp. TAE79. Lineage (NCBI taxonomy): Bacteria > Pseudomonadati > Pseudomonadota > Gammaproteobacteria > Alteromonadales > Pseudoalteromonadaceae > Pseudoalteromonas > Pseudoalteromonas sp. TAE79. The sequence goes on along the minus strand of NZ_AUTL01000273.1, from coordinate 14,615 downwards.
TTTCATTACTTAGGCTCCGCGTTAATATGGCATTCGCTGCGTGCATCCATTAAACGTACTTCGTGCTCTAACATAATGTTGTAACGCGTATAAACAACTTGCTGAATGTGTTTAATCATTTTTATTAGGTCGCTGCCTTCACTATTTCCGTGATTAACAAGTACTAGAGCTTGTTGTTGATGCACTTCTATACCTGCCTCGCGGTGCCCTTTTAAACCACTTTGATCGATTAACCAACCTGCCGCGACCTTGTGATGACTTTGCCCATATTCGTAATGAGGTAACTCGGCAAATTGCTTTAATAGTTCAGCTAACTGCTGGTTGGTTATTATAGGGTTTTTAAAAAAGCTGCCCGCATTGGCAAGTGTATATGGGTTAGGTAATTTGCTATCACGCGTTTTTATAACCTGATCGAATACAGCTTGCGGGGTGATGCTTGAGAGCTGCTGCAAAGGGCCATAACTTAATGCTGGTTGCCATTTTTTTGGGAGCGCTAAGTGTACTTGCGTGATCACCGCTTTATTTTTAAGGGCATGTTTAAATATTGAATCTCTGTAAGCAAATTCACATTGCTCGTTATTTAATGAATGCATAGTGTTAGTGGTTATATCAAAGTACTCTACCAACTCAACAAATTTAGCTATCTCAACGCCATAAGCACCAATGTTTTGTACCGGCGATGCGCCAACAGTGCCCGGTATAAGTGCTAGATTTTCAAGCCCTGGTATATTTTTCTCTAATAAATAGCTAACTAGTTGATGCCAGTTTTCGCCTGCGGCAATACTTATTAGTGTGTCGCTCTCGCGCTCGGTAATTTTAATACCTTTTAAAGATATTTTTATAACCGTACCCATGTAGTCATTTAAAAATACGGTATTACTGCCCTCGCCCAGCAAACAAAACGGGGCACTAAAATTTTGCGTTTTAAGTTGCTCAAGCTGAGTAATTTCAACAAAATTTTGGCATTGGCTGTTTAATGCGAATGTATGTAAGGAGTGTAATGAATGCGCCACAAAGCTCTCTAAAAATACCGGTAACTAATCGCAATAGTTTACCTCATCGTCGCAAATGTGGCACTAGATTGTAAAAATCACTCAACCCGCCGTGTCAATCGTGATATAAAACCAGCACTTTTTTATTTGTGTTCAGAGTAATGATGAAAATTAAACCTCTTTTTTTAAGCCTCGCTATGGCGGGTATGTGTTCGCAAGCAATGGCTAATGCGATTGACCAAAACTCGTATGCTAACCTTGATGATGTTGTTACTACTCACTTAAACCTTGATTTAGATGTCGATTTTGCCGACAAGCAGTTAGAAGGTTTTGTAGAGCATACTCTTCAGTGGAACAACAGCAAAAGTAGAACTCTCGTACTTGATACCCGCGACTTAGACATTGATAAAGTAATGTACAAAGAGCAAAGCGGCAACTGGAAAAAAGCGACTTTTGATTTAGCTAAGCGAGATGACGTTAAAGGTTCAAAGCTTACTATTGTGTTTAAAAACCAAGCTGAAGTAGTTCGTATTTATTACAACAGTCGTCCAGAAGCTTCAGGCCTGCAATGGTTAACACCAGAGCAAACGGCAAGTAAAACGCATCCATTTATGTACAGCCAATCGCAAGCAATTCATGCACGTAGTTGGATCCCAGTGCAAGATACACCCGCAATGCGTGTAACTTACTCTGCACGAATTCATACACCAAAAGATATACGTGCTGTAATGAGTGCCGACAACAAAGATGCGCTTTATAAAGATGGCGACTACATTTTTGATATGCCACAAGCAATTTCACCTTACCTAATTGCTATTGGCGCAGGTAACTTAGAATTTAAAGCAATGTCGCATCAAACAGGCATATTTGCTGAACCGACAATTTTAGATGCCTCAGTTGCTGAATTTGACGACACCCAAGCCATGATTGATAAAACAAACGCGATGTACGGCGAATATGCATGGGGTCGCTACGACTTATTAATGCTACCACCAAGTTTTCCGTTTGGTGGCATGGAAAACCCACGCTTATCATTTATTACTCCAACGGTTGTTGCCGGTGATAAAAGCTTAGTTAACCTTATTGCTCATGAGCTTGCTCATTCTTGGTCAGGTAACTTAGTAACTAACGCAACGTGGGAAGATTTATGGTTAAACGAAGGTTTTACCTCGTACGTTGAAAACCGCATTATGGAAGAAGTATTTGGCCGTGACCGTGCGGTTATGGAACAAGCACTTGATTTAGCGTCTTTACGCGCACAACTTAAAACAATTGATGCACCAGATACACGCCTTAATTTAAAACTTAACGGCCGCGACCCAGACGATGCATTCAGTTCAGTGCCTTACACTAAAGGTCAATTATTTTTAATTTACCTAGAAAACAAATATGGTCGCGATAAATTTGACCCGTTTGTAAAAGCGTACTTTAAAGAGTTTTCGTTTAAATCACTTACTACCGCGCAATTTGTTACTTACTTAAAAGCTAACTTAATTGAAAAGTATCCTGATGTTGTAAGCATGGATAAAGTAAACGAATGGATTTTTGAACCTGGATTACCAAGTGATGCGCCAAACCCTACTTCTGATGCATTTGATAAAGTAGATACTGCAACAGCAGCATGGCTTAAAGGCGATACAACTGCAGCTCAACTGCCAACAGCTGATTGGTCTGTGCATGAGTGGCTACACTTTTTAAATAACTTACCACGTGATTTAAGCCAAGAGCACATGGTAGAGCTTGACTCAGAATTTAACCTAACACAGTCAACTAATGCTGAACGTGCGTTTGCTTGGTTTATGCTAGCAGTAGGAAATGGTTATCAACCAATTTACCCTGCACTTGATAAGCACTTATCAGGCATTGGCCGTCGTAAGTTAATTGTACCGTTATATAAATCCCTTATCACTAACGGTAAAAAAGAGTGGGCACAAAGCGTGTACTTAAAAGCACGCCCGGGTTACCACCCACTTGCACAAGGTACTATTGACGCATTATTTGAATAAATAGCGTTAACTAGAAACTAAAAAGGGCCAAATTTGGCCCTTTTGTTTTGCTATTTTTCTACTTTGTCACTTTTTCTAAAAAAGCTTTACGCTCTGCAGCTGTGGCTTGTTGCCACCAAAAATCAAGCATTTGCGGCGCACTTGGCATGCCTTTACCTGTAATTGGTGCTATCGGCTTTATTGGCTGACTAGGACGTGAAGGTCCTGCAGGCATTGTATTTTGCATTACCGGTTTATTGCTTGCTAGCTGCGTGTTAGAAATAACACTTAAAGGCTTAGCAACAGCGCTACTTTTTGCTTTTAAACTAACTTGTGGTGCTTCTGCAAATACTTTTGCAGATACTGCATTTTCAGCACGATTAAACACTAAGGTATAATCTTTACCTGCTTCAACAGTTACACTTACCCAAAATGGTTCCGACTCCACAACTTCATGCGTGTCATAATCATCTTCATATAAATCGGTATATTTTAGCCTAAGCTGGTAAGTTCCTGGCGCAAGCTCTACATCATCAATACGGCTAAACAAAGAGCTTTCTAGCATTTTATCGCCCACTTGTAGTGGTACAATTTCTTCTGGAAAGTGAATATTTTCAGCATTAGCCGAAAAACTAAGTAGTAATGCAACTGCACTACTTATTAAAATTGGTTTAAGCATATTAACTCCTTTATTTGATTTCAGTTTGACACTGCTTTGAAAGTTTGTCATTAGTGAGCTTAAAATTCATAACACTTAATTAGGAACACACTATGAGCCAAGAGACTATTTTTACCAAAATAATTAATCGTGAAATTCCGGCCGACATTGTCTACGAAGATGAAGACACCCTCGCATTTAAAGATATAAACCCACAAGCGCCATTTCATGTGTTAATCATCCCCAAAAAAGCAATTGCTACTATAAATGATATAAATCCTGAAAACTCACATTTAGTAGGCAATTTATACGTTGTTGCGGCAAAATTAGCTAAGCAGCACAATTTTGCTGAGGACGGATACCGCGTGGTCATGAACTGTAATGAACATGGTGGACAAACCGTTTATCACATACATTTACATATGCTTGGCGGTAAAGAAATGGGATGGCCACCTTACCAAAATGTAAAAAAAGTAAATTAATTAAATATTTTATCTAACTATTCTGCTCAACCAATTAGTTACAAATGTTATGATTTTTCATGGTTACAAAGAATAAATGGTTACTTATTTGCAACATTTTATGTTTAAATAATCGTAAAATCGTATTTGTTATTGAGTGCTTCAGCGACTTTCTAATACAAAAGGTGCGGAAGTCGTGATAAACTTAAACAGTCAGCTTTATAAAAGAGTATAAAAACATGAGCAGTTCAGCCTTTTTGTTATTAGATCAAGAGCCAATTAACACTATTGGTATTAACGTTTTAGAACCTTTGTTAAAAACGCAAGGCCTTGACGTAACCACGGGTACTAATATTTTAGATATACCTGAAGGGACTCGACTTTTGTTTATCGAAACATCTAGCAAGGATGCATGGGGAAAACTAAAAGAGCAACTAGTAAACCTACGTATTAAATGCGATATCATATTATTTAATCTAGACGAGAACCCTGAGCTTGCTAATCGTGCATTGTTGAGCGGTATTCGTGGCGTATTTTACACAACAGATAACGCCGATGTATTAATGAAAGGTATTCGTTTACTACTTGAAGATCAGCTTTGGTACCGTCGCGATATTATGTGTAATGCATTAAATCGTATGCTGCAATTTAATAAAGATGCGCTGCATAAACTAACCGAAGGGGATATTGAGCCTGTTAAACTTACTAAACGAGAAAAAGCAATAATCTCACTAATGAGTAAAGGTTCGAAGAATAAAGAAATCGCAGAAGATTTAAGTATCAGTCCACACACAGTTAAAACACATTTATATAGCGCATTTAGAAAAACTAAATGTCGTAACCGTATTGAGCTCCTATCTTGGGCACAACAAAATATCCCTGATGAAATTCGTTAATCATATATTTAGTTTAAAATTAAAAACAGACACTTAGGTGTCTTTTTTTGTATGTGTTACACACTTATTTAATACCAATTTGCTTGCCTAAGTGATCTGTTTTGATAATTGGTATAAGTGTATACTTTTAATAATCTTAGTTTAAAACTACTTTGCTGGAATATTAATGCTCGACTCTTTCACTCTTTATTTTGCCAGCATCGCCATCATGGTTGTAATGACCTTACTTAACTTTTTAACATGGCGAACGAACAAACAAATATCGGGCACGCTGCTATACATTTTCTATCCCATATTGCTTTTAGGCTCTGTTATTGGTTTTACTCTTGTTGGTGATACACATAATTTAGTAATTATTAGCGCTGCCAGTAGCATGATGTTTGCCGCATCAATAGTGCATTGTTTATCGCTCAGTCAGTTTTTAAATTATCACGGCATTGGTTTTAAATTACTTTGCTCAGTAACCGCTTTTTGCACTGTAATGCTTGGCTATTACACCTTTTTTGACCCATCTCTACACGAAAGAGTGATTGCATCCGATATACAACACATAGCAGAAGCCGGCTTTTTACTCTTTATATTTATTAAGTACGCGCGCAAACCCTACCCTAATGGCAGCATTGTATACATAACCATTTTAACGCTTGTTGCTTTGAGCTTTATCGGCCGCTCGTTATTTATGGATAACATTGAACAAAAAAATCTTTTAGTAAACGGCTGGTTTAGCTCTTTATTATTTTTAAATGGGGTAATTGCGCCCATGTTTTATGCTGCAGGTATGGCGTTATTATGTAATGAGCGCAGAGAACAGCACCTCAATAAACTCGCCGATAAAGCACAAAAAGACTTAGAAATACGCGGGCTTTTTTTATCAACAATAAGCCACGAAATTCGCACCCCACTAAACGGTATTTTAGGCAGCGCCCAACTTGTTATGAACCAAACAAGTGATACCCGCAATAAAGCCTATTGCGAGGCAATTATAAATTCTGCCGAATCACTTAATTTATTGGTAGATAAGGTCCTTGATTACGCGAGCCTAGATCAAAGTGACGAAGCGCTTTACGAAGAAGATGTAGAATTTAAAACATGGCTTAATAATTTATGTTTATTACTAAGCCCAATGGCCGAGCAAAAGCAGCTAAAATTTGAGCTTATCTATAATATTCCTGAGCAAGCCTGTTATTACTGCGACCAACAAAAACTTAGACAAATAATTATTAATTTAGTCGGTAACGCTATTAAATTTACAGATCACGGAACCGTTAAAATTCAGGTTGATTTAGTATTAGAAAAACAACTTGAGCACACGATAAAAATTAGTGTCAAAGATTCAGGACCAGGTATAGAAAATGATGAGATAGCCTACTTAACAGAACCTTATGTACAAAGTAGCGCAGGAAAAGAAAAAGGCGGAACCGGCCTTGGTTTAGCTATTACTAGCCGCCTGCTTGAAAAGCTCAGTAGCCGACTCGAAATAGCCAGCCAGCTTGGTACTGGTAGTGTATTTAGCTTTACCGTTACTTTTACTTTAGGTGAATTAAGCCTTGTAGAGCAGCGCCATCAAACTAAAGATTACTTAACAGGTCTTGATGTATTACTGGTTGAAGATTTAGATTTAAATCAAAAAATTGCTATAGAATTTATGGCCGACGATGAACACAAAATTAAGCTCGCAAAAGATGGGAAAAGTGCCATAGAGCTAATGCAAGCTCACCACTTCGATGTTGTTTTGCTTGATATGAACCTACCTGATTTAACAGGCCAAGAAGTACTTAAACGTCTAAAACGCATTGATCATAAAAATCAACGAACGCCAGTACTCGCATTTACTGCAAGCCTTAGCCCTGACGAAGTAAAAGAGTATTTAGAATTAGGAATAAAAGACATTGTAGGCAAGCCTATTAAGCATGAAAAGCTTCGCCAAGCACTTAGCGACTCTCAATCTAATCAAACTGCGAGCATTGCAGTAGAGCTTATTGATACCTTGTATGACAAAACAGCGGCCGAAACACTCACCAGCTCATTTAGTGAAGATGAAGTGTCTTCAATTTATAATGAATTTGTGCTTTCAGCCCGCAACAAGCTAATTCGCTGTCAAAAGCTTATTGACCAACAACCAGAGCAATGCATTAAGCTTTTACATCGCCAAGCAAGTACCGCTCTGCAACTTGGTTTTAATCGCTATGGTATTGAGCTTAAAAAAATAGAGCGCCGTTTACTCGATAAAAAGCCACATAACGATATGCTTGATGAAGCGCTAGATCTGTGGCAACGCAGCTTAGAGCAATATTTAAAGTTTGTGCGTGGGCAGTTAGAGTAATAGTGAATTAGCTTTAAAAAAAGCTAATGATTAGCCTCTTCCATATTTATCATCAAATCGCTCTATATCGCTTTCATCAAGTACAGCACCGGTTTGCACTTCAATAACTATTAACGGCTCTTTTTGATTATTAGCCAAACTATGAATTTGCTTTGCGGCGATATAACACGATTGGTCGTGCGTTAGCGTATACGCTTGCTCATTAATACACACATCTGCAATACCCGAAACCACCACCCAATGCTCAGCGCGATGCTGATGGCGCTGCGTCGAAAGCTTAGCACCGCTGGTTACAGTAATTTTTTTAACTTTAAAGCCAGTGCCTTCAACCAAAGTACGGTAATTCCCCCATGGGCGAAAAACCACTTGATGATGATTAAGTTTATCAGCCTGTGTTGTAGCAATTTTCTTAAGCAACAAAGGCAGAGAATCTAGCTCATTTTGGTTTGCAATTAACGTGGCATCATGAGTATGAATAATTGCTAAATTGCTAACTCCAAGCGTGGCAATAGTGTGTTCAGCCTCGTTAATAACTAAGTTATTAGTGCTTTTTTGAGCCATATAATTAGCATTTAAGTTATTACCGTTTTCATCTTTTTTTGTAAGCGCATCAAGGGATGAAAAACTACCTACATCACTCCATTTTAAATCAACAGGCATAACAACTACGTTATTACTGCGCTCTAAAATGGCGTAATCAATTGAATCGCTTGGGCAGTGTTCAAGCGCACTGTTGCTTGGGCGGGTAAACCCTAAATCTTTGGTAAATTGCGCCGCTGCAGCGACACTCGTTGCTATTTTTGGCGCAAACCGCTCGAGCTCTTTTAAGTAGGCTGTGGGGGTAAATAAAAACATGCCGCTATTCCAGCTATAACCACCTTGAGCTAAATAACGGTTCGCTGTATCTAAGTCAGGCTTTTCTTTAAATTGTGCAACATCGTAACAACCCGTTCCAGCAATAGCCGCGCCTTGTTTTATATAACCATAGCCAGTATGCGCCTCTGTAGGAGTAATCGAAAACGTCACTAGCTTTCCTTGCTCAGCAAGTTTTACAACTTCAGGGAGCTTAGCCGTTAATACATCAAAGTTTTTAATATGATGATCGGCAGGCATCACTAATAGCGGACCAGTAATCCCATTTTGTAGTGCATAGTGGGCGGCTAATGCGATAGCAGGCGCGGTATTTTTACCTTTAGGTTCGAGTAATAACGCAGTAGGAATTGAGCTTTCAGCCTGCTCGGCGGCAATAAATCGGTGCTGCTCGTTACACACTAAAATAGCATTATCAAACAACTCATCAGAAACACGCGCCAACGTACTTTGTAGCAATGACGTGTTTTCATTTAGTAGTGGTAAAAATTGTTTAGGCATTGCTTGGCGAGAAAGCGGCCACAAGCGAGAGCCTATGCCACCTGCTAAAATTACAGGAGTGATTAAAGTGTTCATAATGTACATTAGCCGCCAACAAAAATATCAGCGATTATTTTAACACTTTATTGGCTCTGCGCTAAATTAACGTGTTTATATTAATGTAAAAGAGTCTGCATCTAAATAGGCAGGAAACGCTGCTTTAAACTCATCCAGTGGCGCTTTTTCAAGTGTTATAGTAACTAGTTGCTCTGCGTCATCTTGCGCTTTAGTTAATGCATCGCCTTTGAAGTCGTATACCGCTGTACCGCCATTGTGCGCCACACCATTACCGTCTTCCCCCACGCGATTAACACCTACTACGTAACAGAGGTTTTCCATTGCACGCGCCATAAGTAACGTATCCCAAATATGGCGGCGTACAGCAGGCCAATTTGCTACGTTTATCATTACATCGTAATCGTTATTATTACGTTGAAATACCGGAAAGCGCAGGTCATAGCATACTTGCGGTAATAGTTTAAAACCATTGATTTCAAAAACTTTGCGCGCTTGCCCTGCTACAACGTAATCGCCCTCGCTGCCTAAGCGAAATAAATGGCGCTTATCGTAATAACTCACCTCACCATCGGGTTTTACCCAATAAAACCGATTCGCTTTTTTATCGCCTTGTGCAACAAGTACCGAACCCGCAATAACCGCATTATGTTTATGAGCCTGCGCCTTTAACCACGTCAGTACTTTACCGTTTTCAGGCTCTGCACAATCTAAATTGATAGCAAAGCCAGTCGAGAATGTTTCGGGCAGTAAAATAAGATCGGGCTGATGCGTAATTGCTTCAAGCTGCTTATTAAACATGGCTAAATTAGCATCTTTATCAAGCCAATAAAGCGAGCTTTGCAATGCTGTAATGGTTAAAGTTGACATAATATTTGCGCAGCCTCTATGAGAGTGTTGTCGTTTTTAGCAAAGCATAAACGAATTACTTTGTCGGTTGGTGGATTTTGATAAAAAACACTTAACGGAATAGCCGCAACACCGGCTTGCTCAACTAACCAATGGCAAAATTCAACATCGTTTAAATCCGATACATCACTGTAATCTAATAATAAAAAGTAAGTGCCTTGGCTAGGTAAAATTTTAAAACGACTATTACTTAAATGGCTCGCTAATAAGTCGCGTTTTTGCTGATAAAACCCACTTAGCTCATCTATATGCTCACCTTGCTGCTCGAGCATATCGGCAAGCCCATGCTGTGCGGGGGTAAAACTAGAAAACGCAACGTACTGATGAATTTTTCTAAATTCGATAGCTAAATCTGCAGGTGCAATACAGTACCCCATTTTCCAGCCCGTGCTGTGAAACGTTTTACCAAAACTCGATACAACAAAGCTTTTGGTAAATAATTCATCATCGCGTAATACACTTAAATGCGGTTGTTCATCAAACGTAATGTGCTCATATACCTCATCGCTTATTACATATAAATTGTGAGTACCAACTAACTCTTTAAGCGCTTTTATATCTTGTGGCTGTAATATTTTACCGCTTGGGTTATGAGGTGTATTTATAATAATTGCGCGGGTATTTTTAGTAATTGCTTGGCTTACTACTTGCCAATCAATGGTGTAGTTTGGCGCACTTAAAGCAATGTGTACCGACTTTCCGCCAGCGAGTTCAATTGCCGGTTGGTAAGAGTCATATGCAGGGTCAAATACGATCACTTCATCACTGGGGCGTACAATTGTTTGAATAGCCACAAACAATGCCTCTGTTGCACCCGAGGTAACAGTCACTTGATCAGCTGCGTTTATATCAGCTGCATATTTGCGCTTTGCTAAATCAGCAATTTGTTGCTGTAATCGTGGTACACCACTTGAAGGTGAATATTGATTAACGCCCTGCTGCACATAATAATTTAACTGCGTTTTTAAAAGATCAGGAGCATCAAACTCAGGAAAGCCTTGAGAGAGATTAATTGCCGAAAACTCATTAGCCAACCCACTCATTTGGCTAAATATACTAACGCCTAAATTTGGTAATTTACTTTCAAACACGTGATGCCCTTAATGATGGTTTTGCGCTTAAAGCGATGCTATCATTGCTTAAAACAGAAGTATAGCCGTCTAAAAACAATTAACTTTACGCTCATTAGTGAGGAATGTATGCAAAACAATACCGCTATTTCACAACTTATTGAAGCCGGAAAATGGGTTAGCCAAAAAGGCTGGGTACCCGCAACAGGCGGAAACTTTTCAGCTCGTACTAGCACTGGCTTTGTTGTTACAGCAAGTGGGCACGATAAAGGCTCACTGACGCAAGCGCATTTTTTGCAATTAGATCACCAAGGCGAGCGCCTAGCAGGAGCTGTAAAACCATCGGCAGAAACACAATTACACCTAAGTTTGTATCAGCTAATACCTGATGCGCAGTGTGTTTTGCATACTCACTCTGTAGCCGCTACCGTACTGTCGCAAATTACCCAAGGGCATCAGCTTGATTTAACAGGCTATGAAATGCAAAAAGCACTGAGCGGCTTTACTTCGCATTTAGAAACGCTGAGCATTCCTATTTTCGATAACGATCAAGATATTGACCGATTAAGCCTACTGGTTAGTGACCATCATTTACACACGCCTATAGATCATGGCGTACTGATACGTGGCCATGGTTTATATGCAGTAGGACGTAATATTGATGAAGTTCGTCGCCACCTAGAAGCCTTAGAGTTTTTATTTAGCTGCGAACTAGAGCGCCTAAAAATAATAGGTATTCAAGCGGGAGTAACTAAATGATTAAAGCCATTTTAACCGACATCGAAGGCACAATAACCCGTATCTCGTTTGTTAAAGAGGTGTTGTTTCCTTACGCAGCAAAACAGTTACCTACCTTTGTACGTGCCAATGCTAATAAGCCAGATGTAGCTGAGCAAATTAGTGCCGTAAAAGCCCTTATCGAAAAGCCAAACGCCGATATTGAAGAAGTCATTAGCACTTTACTTACCTGGATTGATGAAGATAAAAAAATCACTCCACTTAAGCAGTTACAAGGCTTAATTTGGCAAACAGGGTATGAACACGGTGATTTTAAAGGTCATTTATACCCAGATGCATTTGATTTTTTACAAGCTCAGTACAACAACGATATAGCTTTATATGTGTACTCGTCAGGGTCAGTAAAAGCGCAGCAGCTACTTTTTAAATACAGTGATTATGGTGACATTCGCAGCTTGTTTACTGACTTTTTTGACACCAAAGTTGGCGCAAAACAAGAGCAAATGGCCTATAACACCATTGTGGAGCTGTTACCGTTTAAAGCAGCAGAAATACTCTTTTTAAGTGATGTAGCCGGCGAGCTTGATGCCGCGCAAGCTGCAGGCTTAACAACACTACATTTAATTCGTGATGGGCAAGCAAGCACTAAAGCACACCCTTATATTAATGACTTTAGCCAATTTAAATTGGAGCAATTAGTATGAGTCAATTAACAATATATGCTGACAACGATGCAAGCAAAGCACTTGTAAGCACATCAAATGCTGATGATATTACAAAGCAGCTAGCTAAAGTAAACGTACGCTTTGAACAGTGGCAAGCAAATGCAGATATTAATGAGCACACCACCCATGAGCAAATTATTAGTGCGTACAAAAACGATATAGATCGGTTAAAAACCGAAAATGGCTATCAAACAGTAGACGTTATATCTCTAGCTAAAGGTAATCTTGGCGCATCAGAGCTGCGCAAAAAGTTTTTATTTGAACATACTCATAGTGAAGACGAAGTGCGTTTTTTTGTAAAAGGCCAAGGGCTATTTTGCCTGCATTTAGGCAATAAGGTTTACCAGGTACTTTGCCAACAAGGCGATTTAATTTCAGTGCCTGAACTTACCCCACATTGGTTTGATATGGGAAGCGACCCTGAGTTTACCGCCATTCGCTTATTTAACAATACAGAAGGCTGGGTAGCAAAAAGCACTGACTCGTCTATTGCAGAGCAATTTCCCTTGCTCGATTAATAAAGCTCAGTGCACGCATGCCTAAACTATATTTTCTATAAGCGTATTTATGCTATTTGCAGGATGACTTCAATCACTTAACTCTGTAATATTATTTTAGCAATGCAGCTGATAAAGAGTAACTTTCTAATGGTGAACGAACAATATCAAAAGTCTAAACAACAACTAGCCTACTCATGTAAGCAAGTTGAAAAGGCTGGTCGTATTTTTCGTAAAAATGAAGGTGATTTTGACTTTGCAATAGAGGTTGTACAGAACTATCGTGCAGCACATTTATATCCGCTGACTATTATTAAAAACCTCGTATGGAAACATGTAAAAAAGCTTCATTTGCTAGAATCGGCGACCATAGTTAGACGCTTAAAGCGCTTGCCAACTATTATAGATAAGTTAAAAAGAGCCTCGTTGGATGGTAAAAGTGAAAACGCAATAAATCTAAAGCGAATGCACGATATAGGTGGCTGCCGAGTAATCTTAGATAATCTAGAGCATCTATATCAACTCAACGCCAGTTTAGACTCGAGTAGAGCTGTTCATAGCGTTAAGTCATATGATTCCCAAAAGCGACGGGCTACAGAGGTATTCATCGTGTTTATAAAAGTTATAACAATTTAGAATCTCACGATTATAAAGGCTTTCAAATTGAAGTTCAGTTGCGCACTAGGCTTCAGCACCTTTGGGCTACTACTGTTGAAATTGTAGATATTATTGAAAAAGAAACACTAAAAACTAATCCCCAAGCAGCCGACACAGATTGGAAGCGATTATTTTTTATCATGGGTGAGTTTCTTGCAGTCAAAGATGGTTCAAATCAATTAAGTTCACAACAATCGCAGGCCTTTGTTGATGAGCTTTCGGCACTAAATAAAAAGCTAGCCGCATTTCATAAGCTTGATGCATTTAATCGCGCATTCCAAGTTGACGAAATTAAAAATAAATCGAAAGTTACAGGCTTTGCTTTACTCGTTCACAACACAGAAACACAAATGGGTCGAGTCTTTTTATATGCAGAAAATAAAAAGCAAGAAGCTCTAACGCATTACGCCGAACAAGAAAAACAAACTCACAATAACGTGCTTCTAGTTGCAGGGAGCGACTTGAAATCAATAGAAAAAGCCTACCCCAACTACCTAAATAGTACCTCTGAGTTTCTTTCAGAATTCAGTCGCATATTATTGAGTTAGCTCTTTAAGTTTACCCATTAATACTTGTTGCTGGTTATACACACCTGTATCTAACACCCACCCTGTGACCAGTTTTGCCGGAGTTATATCAAATGCAGGGTTATATACATTAGCATTGGTGGGTGCCCATAAAGCCTCACCAAAGCTACCGCTAACTCCGCGCACTTCTTGAGGATTACGCTGCTCTATTTCTATATCATCACCACACGCGGTGTTGGTATCAAGCGTGGTAATAGGCGCAACTACATAAAATGGAATGTTATGAAAATACGCAAGTACGGCTAAATTATAGGTGCCCACTTTATTAGCAAAATCACCATTGGCAGCAATACGATCAGCCCCTACTACTATTTTATCCACCTTACCTACAGCCATTAAACTTGCCGCCATATTATCGCAAATTAATGTGTACGGTATTTCCCAGCGCTCAAGCTCAAAGGCCGTTAAGCGGCCGCCTTGTAATAATGGTCGTGTTTCATCAACCCACACATGTACGTTGCCATGTTTTTGCTGCGCTTTGTAAATAACACCCAGTGCAGTACCAATACCAGCGGTTGCAAGCGCCCCTGTATTACAATGAGTTAATATGTTGTCGCCACTATTTATAAGCTCGGCACCACGATTTGCCATTCGTTCACACAGCTCAATATCTTCAATAAACAACCGCTCAGCAGTACTAACAATACCGGCAACATAATCGCTTTGCGTTAAAGCTTTTCGCAATGCCGCCA
>NZ_AUTL01000272.1:0-1722 GCF_000498015.1 Pseudoalteromonas sp. TAE79 | reverse complement strand
CCGCCGTTGGACGAGTGGCTTCTAGTTCATTGATTGCTTTTTCAAGCTCACTTTTCACTACCCCTTGCTCAGCTAAATACGCCACTAACAAGCTCGCGCCTAAACCAATAAGTGGGGCTCCACGCACTTTTAAGTTAATGATCAGCTCTTTCATGGTTTCTACATCATGGCACTGATGCCATACCTGCTGGTGAGGTAGTAAATATTGGTCGAGCATACTAAGCGACCCGTTTTCATATTTTAAACTGCTTGCGATTAAGTTTTGCATAATGCTTAAGGTATTAAAAATGCGTAACGTTATTTTACACCACTTTGAATAACTCTCAAGTTAGACTTGTAGACATCTAAACATTTAAAAGTATAGAATGCTTAAAAGCTGATTTTTGAGATTTAAACCATGACTAAGTATGTTGCTTTTAATGCACAGCGCGCTATCGATTACGTATCGACATTAATTGAATCTAAACAATGTAATTTTTTTGATTCCGGACAAACCTTATCGGCATATGAGTTTGGTGATGGCAATCTTAATTTAGTATTTAGAATTACTGATGAGCAAAACAATAGTGTTATTTTAAAGCAAGCTCTGCCTTACGCGCGTTGCGTGGGTGAGTCGTGGCCATTAACACTTGATAGAGCCCGTATAGAAGCACAAGTTTTACTTAACCATGGTGCTATTTGCCCAGCTTATACTGCTAATGTTTTACATTATAGTGAAATACAAGCCCTGACTATTTTAGAAGATTTAGGTAATTTACAAATATTGCGTACTGCACAAAATAATGCAGAGCAATTCCCTAAATTGGCACAGCATGTAGCGACCTACTTAAGCCACACCGGCTTTTATAATTCAGATTTTTACTTAACCGCGCAAACTAAAAAAGCACTCGTTAGCCAATTTACTAATCCTGAGCTTTGCCAAATCACGGAAGACTTATTTTTTAGCGATCCGTACATTGAGCACGAACGCAATAACTACCCAAAACAACTACAAAACGAAGTTGACGCAATACAAAAAAACAACGCATTAAAGTTAGAAATAGCAAAACTAAAAGCTAATTTTTTATCTAAGCCGCAAACATTACTTCATGGTGATATGCACAGCGGTAGCATTTTTGTTGATTGTAATAATACAAAGATGATTGACCCAGAATTTGGTTTTTTTGGACCTATTGGGTTCGATATTGGCTCTTTTATTGGTAATTTACTATTGAATTACTGCGCACAAGCAGGGCATATTGATGACTTTGTAGCACGTCGCAATTACCAAACACATTTACTTAGCTGTATCGTAGACACCTATAGTTTATTTGAGCAGCAATGGCTTGAATTAATACGCACTAAAACAAAAGATGAATCACTAGCGCCAGTAGGCTATGCGCAATACTTTATGAAAAACGTATTGCAAGATGCTGTTGGTTACTGTGGTGCTGAGTTAATTAGGCGTACTATTGGGCTTGCGCATGTAAGCGATATAGATAGTATTAGTGATGACAATGCGCGCCTTACAGTGCAAAAACAAACATTAGCACTAGGCGAGCAACTTATTTTGAATGCCCAAACATGCAACAACAAAGAAGCATTCTTTAGTTTACTAATAAGCCAGTTAAACTAACAAACATTAAAAAAGGCGCTATAAGCTGTCTCTTGATCACAAGTCTGACTCAAGAGATTTTGCTAAATCGTAGCCTTCCAGGATGGCTTGTAACTTAAGCCATCCTT
>NZ_AUTL01000271.1:0-26874 GCF_000498015.1 Pseudoalteromonas sp. TAE79 | reverse complement strand
AGTTCATATATGGTCTCCTCCAGTATTGCAAGGTGTCATTCAACGATAGCAGGGACAGGTTTGCTGTCATATATACGGTCTTTTAGTGAAGATTATTACTTCTGACCTTGATGTAATCCGCGCATATTGTCCTGATCAGGTTATCGGTATTTACTACCACTGAACTCTATAGGTTTTCAATATGCAGGTTTGACCTGTTATGTCATCGTTTTAGCCACTTACGCAATTCTTTGAAGAGTATTTATACGGGTGAGTAACTCTCACCTGAAGCGCTAATAGCCCAAGCCATTCTCGCCATCTTGTTGGCATAAGCTACACATGCTCGATTATGCCCTCGAGTTTGAACCAGTCGGTTTATCCATTGACTTAATTTATCATTCTTCGTTTTTGCTCTTGAGACAACCGCTTTTGCTCCTTGGATCAACAGGCACCTTAAGTAGCTATTTCCTCGCTTACTTATCCCAAGTAAAGTATCTTTCCCGCCACTACTGTGTTGACGCGGAACGATACCTAAAGACGCTGAAACATCGCGGCCTCTTTTATAGTTACTGCCATTTCCAACTTCATTGAAATAGGCGCTTGATACCATAGGACCAAATCCAGGTATTGTTTGGATCCGTTGGCAAATATCATTATTTTTTGCTGTTTCAACTATTAATGTACTGTAAGTTTCAATGCAGCTGTCTAAGTTACTCAATTGTGTTTCTAACTGCTTTAGTACCGCTTTAAATGCGCCTGATAATCCGGTATTTTCATCTTCTAAAATTAGGGGGATACTTTTGCGTATTGTGTTTATACCCTGATTTAAAATAATTCCGTATTCAGCAGTTAAGCCTCGGATTTGATTGCATAGTGCCGTTCTTTGTCTGACCGCTAATTCTCTCGCTTTGTGCTGTGCTTGGTTATCTTGTTGCTCAACTGATTTTATACAGACACTCTTAATATGATGTTGTTTTGAAGCAACGCTAATTGCTAAAGCATCGTTATAATCATTTTTATTGCCAACTAAGAAGGCTTTTACATGCTGAGGTGGAATAAGCTTTATCTGATGACCACATTTTCTGATTTCTCGAGCCCAAAAATGAGAAGTTGCACAGGCCTCTAAAGCAACTAAACACGTAGTGTGTTGTTGGAAAAAAGATAACACTTGCGCACGCTTTAACATTTTCTTTTTAACTAAGCGCCCTTGTTCATTGCAGCACACCACATGGAAAAATCTTTTTGCTATGTCTAAACCAATTGTTGTAATCTTCATTTTGGTCTTCTCCCTTTGATTATTGTAACCACCTTAATCATGGCACATAGATGCCGTATAGGGAGGAGACCATTACATCAGGTTACTGAGCAACTAGCTTGCCCTTATACATTTGCATTTGGCAATGAAAGTCATACTCACCGGCTTCAAGCGCAGGTAGTTTAACTGTATTGCCATCACCCATTGCTAGAGTTTTACTTATATCAAGCTGGGGAAATACCACTGTTTCGGCGCACGGCGCGCTGTCTTTTCTATCAAAGGTAAGTAGAACCTCTTTGTTGGCTGCCACTTTAATATGTCCTGGCTTATAAACACCGTTATCAACAACTATCGTTACTTTGTTGTCTTCACTTTGTGTTTGCTCTGGTTTGTATAGCCAAAACCAATAAATAATTGCGGCTATTAACAGTGCACCACCTATATTAATCATCAACATAATGTACTCCTTAGCTTAAATTACGATTTATTTGGTTTGAAAAAACGTAAGCGATTAGCGTTACTTACCACTGTAAGCGATGAAAGTGCCATAGCTGCACCTGCAACAACAGGGTTAAGTAGTATTCCAAAAAATGGATACAACACGCCGGCTGCAATCGGAATACCCGCCACGTTATAAATAAAGGCACCAAATAGGTTTTGTTTAATATTTGAAATAGTTGCATTACTCACTGCAATTGCATCAGCAAGTCCATGTAACGAACCACGCATTAAGGTAATGTCTGCACTTTCTATTGCAACATCGGTACCTGTGCCAATTGCAAACCCTACATCGGCTTGCGCAAGTGCGGGAGCATCGTTAATACCGTCACCTGTCATACCCACTATTTCACCGTTTGCTTGGCGCTTTGTTACTTCGTTTACTTTGTCATCGGGCATTACTTCTGCAATAAAGTCATCAATACCAACTTGCTTAGCAACGGCTTGTGCAGTGGCTTTGTTGTCACCTGTTAGCATAACTAAGTGGATACCTTTATCTTGCAGGCGTTTAATCGCTTCAACTGAATCCTCTTTGATAGGATCTGCTACTGCAATAATAGCTTGGAGCTTATTATTACTTGCAAAATACATGGGCGTTTTAGCATCACTGGCAAGTGTTTGAGCTTGCTCGGTTGCATCATCAACGGCTACATCGTATTTATCCATTAGCGCTTTATTACCAAACAACAATGTTTGCCCGTCAACACTGCCGGCTACACCTTTACCTGTAATTGCATCAAAATCGGCTACTTTACTTAAAGTTAAGCCCTGCTTTTTAGCGTATGCAGTAATTGCTTCAGCCAGTGGATGCTCTGAGCTACTTTCCAGGCTTGCAACAAGTTGCATTACTGTATTTTCATCACTGTTGTTAAAGGTAACTACATCGGTAACTTGCGGTGTGCCTTGAGTAATAGTGCCTGTTTTATCTAAAATCATGGTGGTGATTTTAGATGTCGTTTGCAGCGACTCACCATTTCGAATTAATATCCCTGACTCAGCGGCTTTACCAATACCCACCATAACCGACATAGGGGTTGCGAGTCCTAACGCACAAGGACAAGCGATAATAAGTACCGTAGTTACTGCAACAACGGCATAAGCAATTGATGGCTCAGGTCCAAAGTTTAACCATGCAAGCCCTGCAAGTACCGCAATAATCATGACTGTTGGTACAAATATTCCTGATATAACATCGGCTAAGCGCCCTATTGATGGCTTAGAGTTTTGTGCACGCTTTACCATATTGATAATATTGGCAAGTGTGGTTTCGCTACCTATGTGCGTGGCTTTAAATAATAAAGTACCACTTTTATTAATACTTCCGGCAACGACTTTATCGCCCGTTTTTTTGCGGACGGCCATTGGCTCACCAGTAAGCATTGACTCATCAACCGTACTGCTGCCTTCAATAACATCGCCATCCACAGGGATTTTTTCACCCGGGCGTACGCGTACTTCATCATTTTTTACAACATCACTAATGTCGATGTCTTGCTCTTCGCCACCACGAATTACGCGTGCAGTTTTTGGTTGCAGGCCAATTAAGCGTTTAATTGCTTGTGAGGTGCGCCCACGTGCTTTTACTTCAAAAGCGAGCCCTAAACTAATTAAACCGATGATCATCGATGATGCTTCAAAATATACGTGTCTTGCGACTTGTGGTAATAAGTTTGGCGCTATTACGACAAACATTGAGTACAACCACGCAGTACCTGTACCAAGTGCTATTAAAGTATCCATATTGGCAGCATGGTTTTTGAATGCCTGCCATGCACCGTTGTAAAATTGTTTACCTGATATAGCCATAACCACAAGCGTGACTATACCCACTAAAAACCATGCTATTCGTTGTGTATCGGTGGTCACACTCATGTCAAAAATAAGCCCGTATATCATTAACGGCGCACCGACTCCTAACGCTAATATCATATTACGCATTAGCTTTTTGTAATGTGCCTCGTCCGACTTTGCTTTTTCATCAAGTGCATCTTGATCAGACTCGTTACTCATCGGTTTGGCTGAATAACCAATGTTTTCAACTGCTTTAATAAGCGTACTTTCGTCAGCTTTACCTTCTACGCGTACAGTACGCTCAGCAAAGTTCATTTCCACGTTTTGCGCACCTTGCACGCTATTAAGGGCTTTTTCAATTTTGGCTACACAACTGCCGCAATTAGCGCCTTCAATAATAAAGTTTTGCGCGGTGTCTTTTGTATTAGTCGTCATTACGCTGCTCCTTATTTACGGAATCGTTTATTGGATCAACAAAAGATTCTATTAAACTACACACGTCACTGGCATTTTCACCATCGGCTGATGTATCCCATTGCTCAAGGGCTGCATGCATTCTGTTTCGTAGCTTTAATGTTTCTTGAAATAGTGCTTCGGTTTCTTCTAGGCGTTTAGTAATGAGTTTGCGTGTTAAAGGACAAGGACAATTTCCCTGCTCTGACTCGCCTATAATGTGTTGAATATCTTTGAGTGAAAAACCAAGTTGACGAGAGCTAATAATAAACTTTAAACGCTGCTGGTCTTGCTTTGTATATTCTTGATAGCCATTTTCTTCACTGCGTATTGGATTAAGTAACCCAACACGCGTGTAATGACGAACAGTATCGGCAGTCACGCCCATTAACTTGGCGAGTTGTTTAACATACATAATTTGGCTCCGTCGTGTTTCAGTGGCTTCATAATAAACCTAGGTGCAACACATAGGTCAATGACTATTTTAAAGCTAATAAAATAATACCAATTCGCTTAATTAAGTGACCTGTTTGAGAGAATAAAATCGTGTTGATAACAAGGCAAAGATTTTATTATTTAGTTGTTATCACTAATTGCCTTGCTTCCACGCACTCGTATATCAAAATGATTAAGTATTATTGATCATCGGCATAATGACACAAACAGAATTAACTTAAGCTGATACCGGCGCGTATTATCAGGAGGGGTGAATTCAGGAGAGAAGCGCCTAAGTAAGGCGCGTATTAATCTAAGGGCCTGTTGAACATTAGTGGTTTAACTTACAGCAGACTGTTTGGTCTTTAGGCAAGGCAGAGCCTATTTATGTGGTTATTCCCCATAAGTTGGCGATAACGCAACACAAATACCAAACATGCGCTGCCCTTTGGGTTCCCTCTAGGGACGATTAACTCTTTGTTGCCTACATGGATGAAGATCAGGGGCGTGAGCAGGACGCGGAAGCTTTGCTCGGTTTTTGCTTATTCATACATGAATGTAAGCCTGTAGGGTAACGCAGGAGCAGTTACCGAGCTCACTAGGTTACAAACCTCGCGCCGCAATTTAATCTTCCTTGGATTGAATAAATTCAATCCACAAAGATCTACATGCCCTAGTTTGATTCGCTACGGCTTTGCTCTAATTCGTCGCTTAGCTGCTGCGCTAAAGTTTGTATTTTAGGCATGGCATCTTTCATTAAGCTTTGAGACATTTGCATAGACTCTTGCATTACAACAGGCATTTTTTCAAGTATTTTTTGCCCGGTATCTGTCTTATAAAATGCTAACATATCAGCAATCTCTTGCTCACTAAAATGTTTGTCGTACACGCTAATCATCATCGGCTGCATTTTGGCCCAGCTCATTTCGGTTTTTAATACCGTCGTCATGTCACCATAGTATTTATCAAAAATTGCCTGTTCAGAAGGCTTAACACCCATTTGATCAGACATACCTTTCATCATACCTTCAACCTGGCCGTACATAGAATCAACCATTGAATCTAAGTTCATTACACTAATAAGTTCATCTATTTTTTGCTGTTTTGTATTTTGCTCAGCATATAAACTGCTAGAAAAAATCAGTAATGATAAAAGTAGTACCTTACCCATAATAATATCCTTTAATATAAATAATCGTTTTATAGTCACATGATTAATTAGTATTGTAAAGGGGACAGGTAATCATTAAAAAGGCCGAATAAATCGCGTTTATTCGGCCTTTTATTAGTGCGCATTTGCGTTAATCGTCCTCTACATTATCGAGACCTTTAGTGCCTTCTTTAGCTTTTAGCTTATGATGAATAGCTGATTTTATTAGCATGTAACCACTAATCGGCGCCGTAATGAGTAAAAATATAGTAATGAGTATTTCTCTAACACTGAGTCCATGGCCTGAATTTACAAAATAAACCATAGCTGCGATTAACATACTTGCCATACCTAACGTTGTTGCCTTTGTTGGTCCATGCAAACGCATAAAAAAGTCAGGCAGTTTAATTAAGCCTATCGAGCCAATTAAAATAAACGTACCACCAAATAACAATAGTATTGATACAACCCATTCGCTGATCATGTTTTCACCTTATTCAATTATATCGCCGCGTAGTAAATACTTACACACTGCAACTGTACTTATAAAACCAAGCATGGCAATAAGCAGTGCTGCTTCAAAGTAAAGCCCTGTGTCCATACTTATACTGTATAAAATAATCAGTGCAATAACATTTATGTACATTGTATCGAGCGCTAAAACACGGTCAGGCACTGACGGACCAATAATCAATCGCCATAAATTAAGCAATAATGATAAGCCAATCATCGAAAAAACAATGAGTAATACGGTGTCTAACATTGAAATATCTCCTTCAGTGGAGCTTCGTAGCGTTGTTTTATTTGTTTGATAAGTGCTTCTTCATCTTTAAGGTCAAGCACATGTATTAGTAAGTAACGTTGTGTTGGCTCTTCACCTTCAGGTAACGATTCTGCAATTGGATAAACCTCTGCGCTCACTGTACCGGGTGTAAGCGATACACTACTGGCCAATATAGTAATTGGCATATCATGAGTTAAATCAATCGGTACTTTTATAAAGGCCGGGCGTAAGTTTTTAGATGGCCCAAGTATAAGCAAAGCCACCTGTAGATTTGCAACAATAATATCGTAAAGCACTATAAGTAACTGCTTTAATGCTAGTCCAGGCCTTAAAATAAGCGGTTGAGGTTCGCGAAGTGAAAAGCTTAATAGGGGTATAAATATAGCAAAAATAGTCGCTAGTACTAAGTGTCCTACCGACACGCTATTATTTAACAACAACCATACCATAAACAAAAACAGGCTACGAAATGGTGTTGGTAACCAACGAAAACGGGCTTGTAATCTCATCACATGCCTCCTTTAAGTACAGCATTAATACCGCCGCTTATATCATGTAACTGAGTAGCAGCACCTAGCATGTAGTCACTTATTGGCCCGCCAAAAATAACGAGCAATGGCGAACAAGCAAGTAAACCTATAATTACAGTTACCTGCAACGGGTGTGCATTTGCACCATCTGCGTTTTCGCTTTTTTTACTTTTATGCTCCCAAAATAAGGTCGTGCCGGCACGCGAAAGCGCTACTAATAACGCAAAGCTTGTTACTAAATATACAGGCCAAAATAGTAAAGCTTGCTCACTATTTAATGTGGCTTTAAGTATCCAAATTTTACCTACAAAGCCTGATAGTGGCGGCATACCAACTACTGTTAAAGCCGCAACAATAAAGCACACACCTAATAAAAATGGTTGTTTAACGCAGCGACCTGCTACTAGCCTGTCGCCAACTTTACCGCGCTGGATTGAAACTAAATCTGCTAATAAAAATAGTGCGGCACTAACAAGTGTTGAATGAACTAAATAATATAAAAGTGCAGCAGTGGCATTTACATTTTGTAATGCGATTAGCGCAACCAACGTTCCCACTGATACCAATACTAAGTTAGAAGTGAGTTTACGTAAGTCTTGCGCTGCCATAACACCAATAGCACCCACTATAATCGTGGCAATTGCTAAGCCCCAAAGCCAAGGCTGCGCCATATGTTCAAGCGCCCCTGCTTGTTCGCCAAATATCACAGTGTAAACACGAAGCATAGCGTAAACGCCTACCTTGGTCATAATCGCAAATAATGCAGCAACCACAGGTTTAGCGCTTGAATATGTATTTGGAAGCCATAAATGCAGAGGTAATAATGCGCCCTTTAATGCAAATACAATGAGTAGTAATAAACCACCAGCCTTTGCTAGGTATACATCATCGCCCGTAAGCTCGGATACTTTTTGCGCCATATCTGCAATATTAAGCGTACCAAGTACACCGTACAAAATACCCAAACCGATTAAAAACACGCTTGAGCCAACTAAATTCAATATTACATATTGCAGTGCAGCACGAGTGTTTTGTTTATCACCTGCATGCATTAACAATGCATAGGATGCAATCAGTAACACTTCAAAAAATACAAATAGGTTAAATAAATCGCCCGTTAAAAACGCGCCATTTACACCCAATATTAAAAAGTGGACAAGTGGATGATAAAAGCTGCCCTTTTCATCATCGCCAGCACTACCATATAAAATAGCGCCCAAACCTAAAAGTGAAGTTAACGTAACTAATAAGGTAGATAACATATCAGCAACTAAGACTATCCCAAATGGTGCAGACCAATTACCAATAGCGTAAACATTAATACCCGTATTATTAATATGTACCAGTAAAAGCACACTAATGGCAAAAGTAGCTATTGCCATTACAATTGAAACTAAGCGGCGAATTTTGACGCTTTTACCACACGGCGGCAGTAATAAAATAACTGCCGTCAGCATAGGTAATAAAATAGGTAGCGAAGCTAAATGTTGGATCATTTTTGCTCCTTATTATCTGCAGAGGTATTAGGCACATAACCATCAACATGGTCACTACCTAAATCGGCGCGCCCACGTATTGCCAAAATAACCACAAATGCGGTCATCGCAAAGCCGATTACAATAGCGGTAAGCACTAAAGCTTGAGGTAGAGGATCTGCATAATCTGATCCTGTGCCAAGCACTACTGCTTTATTAATAGTGAGACGACCTGCTGAAAACAAAAATAAGTTAACAGCGTATGAAATCATAGTAAGCCCAAGTACTACAGGGAATGTACGAGCTCTCAGCAGTAAAAACACACCGCAACTGACCAATACTCCAACGCAAGATGCGTACAATAATTCCATTAAATATTTACCTCTTTTTTCTGGGTATCTGCTGTCATATTACCTAAGCTTGCTAAAATCATTAACGTAGCGCCTACAACTGTTAAGTAAACACCTAGGTCAAATGCAATCGCGCTGGCAAGCTCTGTTTTACCGACAAACGGAATATCAAAGTAGTCAAACCAAGTTGTTAAAAATGGCTTATCAAAGAACCAACTACCCACACCTGTAAACAAAGAAATACCAATGCCTGAAGCTATAATTTTGCGATAATTAACATCAAAACGTTCGTTAATCCATGCCGTACCATGCGCCATGTATTGCAAAATAAACGCGATTGATGTTACTAACCCAGCAATAAAACCACCACCAGGTAAGTTATGCCCACGTAAGAAAATATACGCAGAAACCAATAAGGCAAGCGGCAATAAACTTTGTGAAATACTCGCCAGTAATATTGGGTGACGCTCTTTAGCCCATGGGCGCCCTTCACTGTCACTTGCAGGCATAAATAATGGGATTCGAGAAAGTACTTTAAATATACCTAATGCGGCAATACCTAATACGGTAATTTCGCCAAGCGTATCAAAGCCCCTAAAGTCGACCAAAATAACGTTAACTACGTTAGTACCACCGCCACCAATCTTAGCGTTAGCAATAAAGAAGTCTGAAATTGAATCTAATGGACGTGTAAGTAATGCATAACAAATACTCGCTATAACTACACCTAGCGTAGAAGCTATGCCTAAGTCTCGAAGTACGCGTAACGAACTTGATTCTTTTGGCGTATGCTGCGGTAAAAAAAACAATGCCAGCATAAGTAAAATAATAGTAACAACCTCAACGGTTAGTTGTGTAAGTGCTAAATCAGGTGCAGAAAAACGTGTAAATACAACCGACACCATTAACCCTACAATTGAGAGCATTAACAACGATACCATTCGAGAGCGATGCCAAATAACGGTAGCAAGTGCACCAATAATCAACAAGCCAGCTCCAATTGCATTGTGCACATCAACCGGCGTAAGTGGCATGCTACCGGCAAGCTGTTGCATTTCAAATAATGGCCAACCCGCACACAGTAGTACTACTGCTAACATAATTACAAGATAGCGCTGTAGGGAACCATTTTCTGTACTATTTACCTTTGATTGACACCAAGCAACGATACTTAAAATTACACGTTCAAAGGTTTTTTTAGCATTGAGAGGTGGTAGTGATGCTTGAAATTGAAATAGATATTTACGATTAATGTAAATAAATAAGCCGCCAGCAATCGCCATTGCACTCATAAGTAGAGGTAAGTTAAACCCATGCCAGATAGCTAATTCGTACACTGGCATTTCTTTTCCAAGTACAGCTAAAGATGCCGCAGATAAAATACCGTCAATTGTAAAGTGCGGGAACATGCCCACTAATAAACAAATCACAACGAGTATTTCTATTGGTACACGCATATAGCGTGGTGGTTCATGCGGCGTTCGAGGTAAATCAATCGGGTCGCCATTAAAAAATACGTCGTGAATAAAGCGGGCTGAGTACGCTACAGCGAAAGCACCTGCAACAGTTGCCAATACTGGAATTAACCACGACATAGAACCAAGCACTTGTTGATGCAGTGTTTCTGCAAAGAACATTTCTTTCGATAAGAAACCATTAAGTAGCGGAACGCCAGCCATTGCCGCTGCCGCGACCATTGCAAGTGTTGCTGTGTAAGGTAAGTATCGCCACATGCCATTTAATTTACGCATATCACGCGTGCCCGTTTCATGATCGATAATACCAACGGCCATAAATAACGACGCTTTAAACGTTGCATGGTTAATTATATGAAATATAGCAGCAACAGTCGCAAGCTCAGTATCAAGCCCGAGTAATAGCGTTATTAAACCCAAATGGCTTATTGTTGAGTAGGCTAACAGTCCTTTTAAATCGTGTTTGAATAACGCTATATAAGCACCAAACAACAGCGTAGCTAAACCTGTTAATCCAACAAGTAAGAACCACGTATTGGTGCCAGCTAAAGCCGGATGAAAACGTGCTAACAAAAATATACCGGCTTTTACCATGGTTGCAGAATGTAAATACGCGCTCACTGGTGTAGGCGCTGCCATTGCATGAGGAAGCCAAAAATGAAAAGGAAATTGTGCCGATTTAGTAAACGCACCCAATAGCACCAATACTAATGCTACTTCGTATAAATCGTGAGATTGAATTATTGCTTTACTCGCTAGGATAACATCTAGGTCATAACTACCAACAATATCACCTAATAGCATTAAGCCTGCAAGTAACGCTAAGCCGCCCGCGCCTGTTACAGCAAGTGCCATACGAGCACCCTTTCGCGCTTCAGACTTATGCCACCAAAAACTAATTAATAAAAATGAGCTGATGCTCGTTAATTCCCAAAACAACCACAGCTGAATAACATTGTTAGACATAACAATGCCAAGCATAGCGGTCATAAACAGCATTAAATAACTATATAACTTAGCCATTGAGTCGTTGGCACTGAGGTAGTAACGCGTGTAGAGGATAACGAGCAGGCCTATGCCTAAAATCATAAACATAAACAATAAACTGAGGCCGTCTAACCGCAGAGATAGGTCGAGCCCTATTGACGGGATCCAAGCGAAAGAGTAACGAATGGTTTCGCCCGCTAAAACTGCAGGTGCATGGTATAAAGTTATTCCCAAAGCCGTTAAAGGCGCAAGAGCCGTTAAGCTAGTGCTTAAATTGCGGGATAACTTACCTGTGCATGCAGAAATAACACTGCCAATTAAGGATAACAAGGGTATCCAGAGCAAAGTCATAATGTAGGGCCTTTTATAATCATAAGTTTATCAGGGCATCTCTTTTTAATACTAAGGGATGCTTTTACTGCCTGTTTTTAAACGACATTAATGACTATAGTTATACTGAAAAACACTGATTTTGTCTATAAAAAGCGGTTCTGTATGGGTGTTTTTTAAACATGAACTAACAATTTATTAAGCCTACAAAAACAATTAATTAATACTGATAATTGTTAATTTAATATGGCCTTATTTGCAAATGTAAGCGCGCTGGAGTGGCGATAAGAATTACCATTGGTCATATCTAAATGCTTCAACCAAATCTCTCTATACTGCGCCGAGAGCCCTAACTGCTGATATTGCATAATAGACCAATTTTCACTAGGTTTATATGCAACACCACCTATCTGGCAACTCTTTGCTTTATGCCAGCCTATTGGGGGCGACTCATCATGAGAAATAAATAAATTAGGTGCCACAAAACCCGTTTTTGCACACAACCATGCTTGTTTAGTTTTAGGCAAAGCATATTCATCTTCAAAACCGTTAAAATGCATCAACTCATGCAAAAACACACTGTATTTTGCTTTTGAGTTTATTAGCATTGTTCCTTTAGTAACATTAGCCGTTCCATCTTTTGGCATCATTACTATAAAATCAAAATTGTTAGGAAGCTGGTTATTGAGTTTAGCTGATTGCCAGTCACACTTTGCTATTTGATTAGTGCTACTTTTACACTCAAGCATACCTGCAACGTAAACTGGTTTTGAAAAGCAAAAAATATTTTCACGGGGCTCTGGCTGTTTATTATAAACATTAATAAACTCGGTGAGTTTATATAAGCCACTACGATGATCGCTCATAGTCAGTACGTTAAACATACATTGCTTATTAGGTTTACTTATATTTATTAAAGATGAAAAACCGAGAGCGTGGATAAACTCACTAGATACGTTACTCTGTGGTGTTTTTAACTGAAGTTTTAGATGATTTAGCACATCCCCTGCTGGTAATTTGTTTTTACTAGCGAGTAGTTTTAAATCCCCCCAACGTGAGTGCTCAAGTAACTTTGTTGCTAATATTTTACGCTCTGGGATTGTTAAGTCATTTAATGCTGTGAGCCAAAATTGTTTTGCAGTATCGCTCTGACTGTTTTTAATAAGCTTAAGAGAATACATATATTGGGCTGAAGAAATTTTACTGCGGGCAAGTATAGCTAAAGAGGTATTTGGTAACTGCTCTAAGTGATCAGAAAAATAACCAGGTGATTTCCAATAACTTTGTAGCACATTAGCTTTTGCGTTTAAAACATGCCAAAAGCCAATAGCGCCTAGGTGATTACTCGAGCCTGTAATTAACAAACAACATAGTAATACACCTATTAATTTAAAACGCTTAACTTGCGTCAACACCTTGCATCAACTCAAGCTCTAAACGCGCATATTTGTACTCAATAAACTCGTGTACATTAGTTGCTAGCGCAAGCCTAAAGTAGTCTGATGCTAAATACAGCTCACCAGCTGCTTGATGCATTTTGGCTAAGTAAAAATAAGCTTCACATAAACGCTGCGCATATTCTTGCTCGGTTCTAACACCATCACTAATGCCAGATAAAAATGCATACTCAGTCATATCCCCCGTATAAAGAGAAATTAACTGATACGCCCATTGCGATTCATCAAGTGCTGTTGCATTAGTTTTAAGTGATTCAAGCGCTGCTGCTTTATCTTCTTGTGCACTGGCTAAGTAAACCCATAAAACACGGTATGGATCATTTGGAGAGCGGGCTAAAAACTCATCAAAGTCGTTTTTAGCAAGACCTGCTCTATCACCGTAATAAAGGGCTATGCCTCTATTTAAATAAGCATATTCATGCTCTTCATCAAGCTCAAGGGCTGAATCAAAAAACTCATAGGCTTTTTCGTATTGCTGCATAAGCGTATGTTGAATACCTAGAAAGTTATATACTTCAGCTAAATCAGGTTTAAGCTTTACTGCGCGGTTAAAATCAATACGCGAAAGAGTGGTCATACCTAAACTATCAAAAAGTACACCACGGTCATAATAAAGCTTAGCTTGTTGCTCTTCGCTTAAATCAGCTCTATTCAATAACTCTGAGTAGCGTGCAATGGCAATTTCACTTCTAAAGTCAGAAGCTAAAGGTGCAGTAAATGGCACATTAACAATCGGGGTTGGTTCTGATTCGGTTGTAGTTTGGCAAGCGCTTAAAGACAAAATAGCAAAAGATGCCAAAGCTAAATGTTTGAGTATCATTAAAATCCTTAATACCAAGATATATCGCGATTAATATAAGACAGACCTTGTCCAATAAGGTTTCATTAAAGCATAAAAAAAGGGGCTAAACAGCCCCTTTTTTATCATCTAGCTAATATAACTAGATTAATAAGTTAGCAATTACGCGTCAGTTGGCGCGTCAACAGCTGGTGCTGCTGATTCCATTGCTTCTTTAATACTTAGACGTACACGGCCTTGGCGATCTACTTCTAGTACTTTAACTTTAACTTCTTGACCTTCAGAAAGGTGATCAGCCACGTTGTTAACGCGCTCAGTACTAATTTGAGAAATATGTACTAGACCATCTTTACCTGGAAGAATGTTTACAAATGCACCGAAGTCAACAATACGTACAACTTTACCTTCGTAGATAGTACCTACTTCAAGTTCAGCTGTTAATTGCTCAATACGGCTAATGGCATTAGCTGCACTTTCGCCATCTGTAGCGGCAATTTTGATTGTACCGTCGTCACCGATTTCAATCGTTGTACCAGTTTCTTCAGTAAGTTGACGAATAGTTGCGCCACCTTTACCAATAACTTCAGCGATTTTCTTCTGTGGGATTTTCATCGTGTAGATACGAGGAGCAAACATTGATAGCTCTTCAGAAGGAGCAGAAATCGCTTCATCCATCACTTCTAAGATATGTAAACGTGCAGCTTTTGCTTGTTTAAGCGCAATTTGCATGATTTCTTGAGTGATACCTTCGATTTTGATATCCATTTGAAGTGCAGTAATACCTGCAGCAGTACCGGCAACTTTAAAGTCCATGTCACCTAAGTGATCTTCATCACCTAAAATGTCAGAAAGAACAACGAATTTATCGTCTTCTTTAACTAGACCCATCGCAATACCAGCAACAGATGCTTTAATTGGTACACCCGCGTTCATAAGTGCTAGAGAAGTACCACAAACAGACGCCATTGAAGAAGAACCGTTTGATTCAGTAATTTCAGATACTACACGGATTGAGTAAGGGAACTCAGTAAGTGTAGGCATTACAGCTGAAATACCACGCTTAGCAAGGTTACCATGGCCGATTTCACGACGCTTAGGAGAACCAACAAAACCAGTTTCACCTACACAGAATGGAGGGAAGTTGTAGTTAAGCATAAAGTGGTTTTTATGAGTACCAGTTAAATCGTCGATTAACTGTGAATCACGTTCTGTACCAAGTGTCGCTGTTACTAACGCTTGAGTTTCACCACGTGTAAAGATAGCAGAACCGTGAGTACGCGGTAATACGCCAGTCATTACGTCTAGTGCACGAATCATATCTGGTTCACGACCATCGATACGTTTTTCGCCAGCAGCGATACGGCCACGAACGATTTTCTTCTCAAGTGAACCGAAGATTTTGCCAATTTCTTGCTTGTCTAAAGACTCGCCTTCAGCAAGTCCAGCTGTTAATACTGCAACAACTTCATCTTTAGCTTCACCAAGAGCTTCTTTACGCGCTACTTTATCAGTGATTAAGTAAGCTGCGCCTACTTTTTCAGCAGCAATAGTTGCTACTTTATCTTCTAGTGCAACGTTTTTAGCTGGTGCAGTCCAATCCCAAGTAGGCTTGCCTGCTTGCGCTTTAAATTCTTCGATTGCAGTAATGATCGCTTGAGATTGCTCATGACCATATACAACAGCGCCAAGCATTACGTCTTCTGCAAGTACGTTAGCTTCTGATTCAACCATAAGTACCGCTTTATCAGTACCGGCTACCACTAAATCAAGTTGGCTTTCTTCAAGCTCTTTTAATGTAGGGTTAAGTACGTATTCGCCGTTGATGTAACCAACACGAGATGCACCAATTGGACCACTGAATGGGATACCAGAGATAGCAAGTGCTGCTGAAGTACCAATCATCGCAACCATATCAGGTTGGATTTCAGGGTTAACAGAAACAACAGTAGCAATAACTTGTACTTCGTTTACAAAGCCGCTTGGGAAAAGTGGACGAATTGGACGGTCAATAAGACGTGCAATAAGAGTTTCGCCATCGTTAGGACGGCCTTCACGCTTTAAGAAACCACCAGGGATACGACCAGCAGCGTACATACGCTCTTGGTAGTTAACGGTTAGTGGAAAAAAGTCTTGACCAGGTTGTGCTTCACGCTTACCAACAACAGTTACTAAAACTGAAGTGTCGCCAATGCTTGCAAGTACAGCGCCGTCTGCTTGACGAGCGATTGCACCAGTTTCTAGAGTCACTGTATGTTGACCTAGTTTGAATTCTTTAATAATTGCTTGCACTTAAAATATTCCTTAAATGTATTCTAATAAGTTGTCATCAAAGTACCAATTACAGTACATAATTGTATTCAGTTGGAAATCAATTAAGTACTACAATTGGCAATGATGTGAATAAGCGTAGATAAACCTTTTTATCTACGCGCATAGTATATACCAAAGCTACTTCAAAATGCGAGTCTAGGGTGTGTTGATCTTTGCGGATTGAAATTTGTTCAATCTAACGACTAGATTTAAGCTGGGCTAATGAGTGGGTAAATACAACGATGCTTGATAAGCTATGAAATAGGAGTTTTACAATATAATTCAATAAGTTTATATATTTGTTTTATTTTAAAACACAAATTTTAGGCACAAAAAAAGGAGCTAAAAAGCTCCCATTTCTATAATCTAGTTCTTAACGACGTAGGCCAAGTTCTTTGATTAGTGCAGTATAACTAGTGATATCTTTACCTTTAAGGTAATCAAGTAGTTTACGGCGAGTGCTTACTTTACGAAGCAGACCACGACGTGAGTGGAAGTCATGCTTGTGATCAGCAAAGTGACCTTGAAGCTTGTTGATATCATAAGTAAGTAATGCTACTTGTACTTCTGATGAACCTGTATCGCCTTCTGCACGTGCAAATTTAGCAATGATATCGATTTTTTCTTGATTGCTTAGTGACATAGTAACTCCAAAAATTAAATTTAAAAGGTGTCTTAGCCGATCACTAATTCAGCCAAAACGATTAAGCCGGCGTATTCTACCAACTGTGGGAATAACTACAAGTTAATTATTCCCATCTACAACTAATAAGCCACTGCTGGGCACACTAATTGCTTATTCAGGCTTTACGTAATCATCTTGCTGGCTAGCAAGACCACGTTTAACCTTTAAATGACCATTTGAGTTGCGCTCGCCAGTACCAATAAACACACCATCCGCAACAACTTTAATTGCCCCCTCAGGTAAAGCTTCAGGTAACTCGACTGCTTGCCCATGACTAAATACTTTGCCCTGCTCTTTCGAAATTTCAATAACAGGTAAATCAGTTAAAGCAGTGTCTATAGGTAATAACAACGAGTCTAAATAAGTAGAAGGCGCAAGCTCTTCTGCTTTCGCTTTAGCAAGCAACGCTTCAATTTCATCAAGCGAAACCATTTTATCTGCCGGATACTGACCAACAGCAGTTCTGTGAAGCATTATAACGTGTGCGCCACACCCTAGGTTTTCGCCCAAATCATCAACGATTGTACGAATATACGTCCCTTTTGATACATGAGCCGTCATTTGTAATACGTTGTTTTGTTCATCAAATTCGTCAAACGATAAGCTAAACACATTTATTTTTCTGCATTTACGAG
Organism: Pseudoalteromonas sp. TAE79; assembly: GCF_000498015.1. Lineage (NCBI taxonomy): Bacteria > Pseudomonadati > Pseudomonadota > Gammaproteobacteria > Alteromonadales > Pseudoalteromonadaceae > Pseudoalteromonas > Pseudoalteromonas sp. TAE79. The sequence continues at coordinate 9,496 of NZ_AUTL01000271.1, read as the reverse complement.
GGACTTCAATACCCTCTCGTGCGTACTTATATAATGGTCTACCTTGATACTTAAGTGCTGAGTACATTGATGGATATTGATCTGACTCTCCAACAAAAGCAGCTATTTCTTTTGTTAGCTGTTCACGCGTTACGTTCACATCTTTAGTGCTAACAATTTCGCCATCAGAATCTGATGTCGTTGTACGCTCACCCAGTTTTGCACGAACGATATAAGTTTTATCTGTATCAAGTAGAAACTGCGTAAACTTAGTCGCCTCACCAAAACAAATTGGCAGCATACCTGTAGCAAGCGGGTCTAAAGCCCCAGTGTGGCCAGCTTTTTGTGCAAAATAAACACCTTTCGCTTGCTGCAGAGCTTTATTTGATGAAATGCCTTGCGGTTTGTTTAACAACAAAATACCGTCAACTGCACGGCCTTTACTGCGCTTTGCCATCTGTATCAGTGCCTTCTTCGCTATCTGTATCTTCTACGTGCTTAGTACTTTGTTCACTATCTGAAATATCAGCATCAACACTTTCTACATCTTCATCGACATGCTTTGCGTTATCTTCGCGGATAATAGAATCCACTAAATTAGAAATACGCATACCTTCCATCAGTGAATTATCAACTACAAACTTTAACTCAGGCATTATACGAGCACGAATACGCTTACCAAGTAACGAGCGAATATAACCCGTTGCTTCATTAAGTACTTTTGCGCTTTGCTTTGCTGCATCTTCATCTTGTGTGTTAAACACAGTGATGAAAATTTTGGCATAAGATAAATCACGCGATACTTCTACCGCTGACACTGTCACCATACCTAAGCGTGGATCTTTAATTTCGCGTTGTAAAATTACAGCAATTTCTTTTTGGATTTGCTGTGCAACACGATCAGTGCGAGAAAATTCTCTCATTGCATTTGTCCTAAAATCATAACTTATTGAAATTTAATAATAAGCTAATTAAATAATGGATACACAAATGGGGGCTAAGCCCCCATTTATTAGTTTAGCGAGCTAACAATTAAAGAGTACGTTGTACTTCAACTGTTTCAAATACTTCGATTTGGTCACCAACACGTACGTCATTGTAGTTCTTAACGCCGATACCACATTCCATGCCGTTACGAACATCAGCAACATCGTCTTTAAAGCGACGAAGTGACTCAAGTTCACCTTCATAGATAACCACGTTTTCACGTAGTACACGGATTGGAGCGCTACGTTTAATAACACCTTCAGTAACCATACAACCAGCGATTGCGCCAATTTTTGGAGACTTGAATACGTCACGAACTTGAGCAAGACCAATGATTTCTTGTTTAAACTCAGGTGCTAACATGCCTGACATGGCTTGCTTAACTTCTTCGATTAAGGCATAAATTACGCTGTAATAACGAAGGTCTAAGTTTTCAGTATCAATCACTTTACGAGCAGAAGCATCAGCACGAACGTTAAAGCCAACTACAATTGCGTTAGACGCTGCAGCTAGTGTCGCATCAGTCTCAGTAATACCACCCACACCTGAACCTACAATCTTCACTTTTACTTCATCAGTAGAAAGTTTAGTTAGTGAATCAGAGATTGCTTCGATAGAACCTTGAACGTCTGCTTTAAGTACCACGTTAACTTCAGAAACATCACCTTCAGTCATGTTGGTAAACATGTTTTCAAGCTTAGCTTTTTGCTGACGTGCTAGTTTAACATCGCGGAATTTACCTTGACGGTATAAAGCAACTTCACGCGCTTTACGCTCATCTTTAACTACAGTTGCTTCGTCGCCCGCAGCTGGAATACCAGAAAGACCTAAAATCTCTACTGGAATCGATGGACCTGCCGACTTGATGTCTTTACCGTTTTCATCGCGCATTGCACGAACACGGCCATACTCAAGACCACATAATACAATGTCACCTTGGTTAAGCGTACCAGATTGAACAAGTACTGATGCAACTGGACCGCGGCCTTTATCAAGACGAGATTCAATAACAACACCTGCAGNCAGCCATACCTTCGGTAGGGGCAGAAAGCTCTAAAAGCTCAGATTGCATAAGTACGGCTTCAAGAAGGTCATCAATACCTAGACCAGTTTTAGCTGAGATATGAACGTACTGCGTATCGCCGCCCCATTCTTCAGGGATAACGTCTAGCTGAGCTAGTTCGTTTTTAACGCGATCTGGATCTGCGCCTTCTTTATCCATTTTGTTTACAGCAATGATTAAAGGAACGCCAGCTGCACGTGCGTGCTGTACCGCTTCTTTAGTTTGTGGCATAACACCATCATCTGCTGCAACCACTAAGATTACGATATCTGTCGCTTTAGCACCACGAGCACGCATTGATGTAAATGCAGCATGTCCTGGAGTATCTAAGAAGGTAATCATATTGCCGTTTACATCAACATGGTATGCACCAATATGCTGTGTAATACCACCGGCTTCGCCAGAAGCAACCTTCGCAGAACGAATGTAATCTAGAGTCGATGTTTTACCATGGTCAACGTGACCCATTACAGTTACTACTGGAGCACGAGGCTCTGACTTACCATCTTCATGGCGGTCGTTAAGTACTGTTTGCTCTAATTCGTTTTCTTTAACAATGATAACCTTGTGACCCATTTCTTCTGCAACTAGTTGTGCAGCTTCTTGGTCGATCACTTGGTTAATAGTAACCATGTCACCCATTTTCATCATTGTTTTAACAACTTCAGCGCCTTTAACAGCCATGCGTGATGCAAGCTCAGCTACTGTAATTGTTTCGCTAATACGCACTTCATTTTTAACATCAACAGTTGGTTTTTGGAAACCATGCTGCAGCGATGCTGGTGCTTTTAATTTAGACTTGTTACGGCCTCTTGACGCTGCAAATTTATCTTTTGCTGGCGCTTTTTTCTTTTTCTTAGCACGGCGAGTGCCTTGCTCATCACGAGCATCGGCAACATCTTCTGCTTCACGTGCATAAGTTGAAGTCGTAAGATGGTGATCCGCTGTTTCTTCGCGTTTCTTACGTTCTTCTTCTTCTTTCTTCCAGCGTGCTGAATTCTCTTCAGCTAGCTTTCTTGCCTCTTCTGCTTGACGTTTCGCTTCTTCTTCAGCTTTCTTCAATGCGGCCTCTTCTGCTTCTTTTTGCAGACGCTCAGCTTCTATGCGATCTTTCTCAGACTTAGCACTTTGCTCTGGGGTCATCTGCTTTTGTTTCGCTTTACGCTCTGCATCAGCTTTGCGTTTAGCTTCTTCTTTGGCTTTACGGTCAGCTTCTTCTTTCGCTTTACGTTCTGCCTCTTGTTTCGCTTTTAATTCTGCGGCTTCTTGTTCAGCTTTTTGTTGCTGTTCAAGACGGGCTTTTTCTTCAGCGGCTAAGCGTGCTTGCTCTTGTTCTTGCTCCATTGCGCTTTTCTTCACGTAGGTACGTGTTTTACGAACTTCAACTTGAACATCTTTAGCTTTACCCGTAGAACCAGTCACACTTAATGTGCTTTTGCTCTTACGTTGTAAAGTCATACGCGCTGGGCCATCTGAACCTGTACCACCATGATGCTTGCTTAAATGATCAAGTAACGTTGCTTTTTCAGCTTCTGTTACGTTATCAGTTGCTTGCTTAGTGATACCTGCTTGTGAAAACTGCTGTAGCAATTTATCAACAGTTGTACCTATATCGCCGGCTAGTTTTTCAACATTTACTTCTGCCATAGTGTGTAATACCTCCGTTAATAAATTACTCGTCTGCAAACCAACAAATGTTTCGTGCAGCCATAATCAGTTCACCCGCTTTTTCAGATGAAAGTTCTGTGATATCAACTAATTCGTCAATACCTTGCTCTGCCAAGTCTTCAAGTGTAACAACACCTTTGCTTGCCATAACAAATGCTAAGTGACGCTCTAAGCCTTCAAGCGCAAGTAAGTCTTCAGCTGGCTCTGCGCCATCTAAGCTTTCTTCCGTTTTAAGTGCTTTAGTTGTCAATGCATCTTTTGCGCGTGAACGCAATAAATCTACAGTCTCTTCATCAAGACCATCAATTTCTAAAAATTCAGACGCAGGTACATACGCCACTTCTTCAAGTGTCGAGAAACCTTCGTTAATAAGTAATGATGCAAACTCATCATCTATATCTAAATTTTCAGTGAATAAGTTAAGTAACTTATCAGATTCAGCTTCATTTTTGGTACGCATGTCTTCAACAGTCATTACGTTTAGTTCCCAGCCAGTTAATTGGCTTGCTAAACGAACATTCTGACCATTACGACCAATTGCTTGTGCTAGGTTATCGGCTTCTACAGCGATATCCATTGAGTGAGTGTCTTCATCCATTACGATTGAAGCAACTTCTGCTGGCGCCATTGCATTGATAACAAATTGTGCTGGGTTGTCATCGTAAAGTACGATATCAACACGTTCACCACCAAGCTCAGACGATACAGCTTGAACTCGTGCGCCACGCATACCAACACATGCACCAATTGGATCAATGCGTTTGTCGTTAGATTTAACAGCAATTTTAGCGCGTGAACCTGGATCACGTGCAGCTGCACGTAACTCAATCATCTCTTCGCCAATTTCTGGCACCTCAATGCGGAATAATTCCATTAGCATTTCAGGTTTAGAGCGCGTTACAAATAATTGTGCACCGCGTGCTTCAGGTTTAACTTCATATAAAAGACCACGGATTCGATCACCCGGGCGGAAGTTTTCACGTGGCAACATGTCATCACGGTAAATTACCGCTTCTGCGTTGTTACCTAAATCAAGTACGATTGCATCGCGAGTTGCTTTTTTAACAACACCCGTTACCAGCTCGCCTTCTTGATCTTTGTATGCTTCAACAACTAAAGCGCGCTCAGCTTCACGTACTTTTTGTACGATAACTTGCTTAGCCATTTGTGTTGTAATACGGTCAAATTTGATTGAGTCGATTTGCTCTTCAACATAATCACCCATTTGCAAATCAGGTTCTTCAACCTGTGCTGCTTCTAGAGTGATTTCGCTGTATGGGTTCTCTAAAGAACCATCTTCTAATACAGCGGCAATTTGCCAGCGACGGAACGTATCGTAATCACCGGTTTTACGGTCAATTGCTACACGTACTTCAATTTCGCCATCGTGTTTTTTCTTTGTCGCTGTCGCTAGAGCGAACTCTAGAGCTTCAAAAATCTTTTCTTTTGGAACCGCTTTCTCATTGGAAACGGCTTCAGCAACCAATAATATCTCTTTTGCCATGGGTAATGCCTCGCTTGCCCTATTCCTTCGCACTCGAATTTAAAACTTCGCGATTAAATTCGCACGTTCGATGTTACTAAGCATGATCAGATGCTCTGCACCATCGCTAGATAGTGTGATCATATCGCTGCTAACTGCTACTAAGTCGCCTTTAAAATTACGACGACCATCCTGTGGAAGTTTAGTACGCACGCGTACTTCCTCTCCTTGCGCCTGCTCGTAGTGATCTTGTTTGAATAATAGACGATCAACACCAGGAGACGATACTTCCAAATCATATTCATTTGTAATTGGGTCTTCGACGTCTAAAATCGCACTAATTTGGCGACTGGCATCCGCACAGTTATCAACTGAGATCCCATCCTCATGAGCAATATATACTCTTAAGGTAGAATGGCGACCCGCTTGTACAAATTCAAGACCATGCAACTCAAAGCCTAACATTTCTACCGCAGGCGTTAACATGGTTACTAAATCTTGTTCAAGTTTTGTCACGAAAATCCTCCATACAAACAAAAAAAGGGCTTATAGCCCTAAAATACTGAGTTTAAATTTTAATTTGATAGCAATTGCCACAAATCGTAAGGTGCAGATACAACAACGCCCCGAACCAAGCGGGGCGTCACACCAATAAAGCATAAAACTGTGTGGCCGAGGGCCAAGCTTGGTTGCGAGTCAGTAAACTGACCTAATTAAACTACATAGCCTAAAACGCAAAACGCGCATTACTTAGAATGCGCGATATAAATTAGTAAGGTAATACCTACTAGTAGAATTGGTTGCGGGAGCCGGATTTGAACCGACGACCTTCGGGTTATGAGCCCGACGAGCTACCAGACTGCTCCATCCCGCGCCAATAGATATCAAACCTTAAATTTAATATCGCTGTTAGCTGTTATACAACACGCTAAACAATGGCCGCTATTATAAGGATGTGTGGGCTAATTAGCAACTATAATACGCAATTAGTTTATAAAATTTCCAATTCGTCAAGATGCTAATTTAATGTATGTGTTAGTAACATAAGTAATCAGTCAGTTTTATAAAATGTTCATCGTCAAAATGCTAAATATTGCAGCTTACTATTTTTGAGTGAGAATCAAACAAACTAAATTTGAGCTACCTTAGTACCTTCTAGATGCTTACAATTTACTAGAAAATAAATTGATATAACTAAAACCCATACTTTAACACTAAAAAAACGTGCAGAATTTTAACTGCCCGCTATAATCAATTTTATGCCACTTGATAATAATAGTTATTACTCACTGCAGAGAGATAAAAAATGAATCAACAACAATCAGCATTGTTAAATAACTTAACAATTATTAAGCCAAATTTTCATGCATTCACGGCTCGATTTCACAGTAAATTAGCTGAATCTAGCATTGAGATGAATTACCCAACAGCCTTACAATTTAACGAAAAGAGTTTTACCCTTTTTTGTGTGCTAGAACGAATTGTTAAACATTTAGATAAGCCGGCATCGGTAGCTCCTTTTTTAGCACATCATTTAATGTACCTAAAAAATAGCAGTGTTTCACAAGGTGACATTGCAATTTTATCTGACGCTTTTTACGAAACTCTTAAGGAGCACCTTGGTAAACACTTTAATGCTGAGAGCCAACTTGCTTGGAAAAAAGCGCTCAGATATTTTGAAAGCTTTGCCGGCAATGTTTTATTTAAAGTATCTAATGTGGTTTCGTTACAACAAAAAATGCAGCAAGAGCAAAGTAATAAAATTTAAATATACAATTTTTAGGGGTGGCAATTTAACTTACGTAACCTCCTCCTTAATTAAACTCATTTTCACACCATGGTCCAACACGCCTTTATTGCCTTGATAATCGGTTAAGCCTTTTTACTCTATTCATTCGTAGTTAAATAGTAAAACGATCGTTTAATTAAATACGTCCGTATAAAAAAATTTGGCTTTACTATGACCAATCACAAAACACTCAGACTAATACTAGGTGATCAGTTAAACCCATCTCATTCATGGTACAAACAAAAAGACGACGACACGCTTTATCTGATCGCAGAACTAAAACAAGAAACCGACTACGTTAAGCATCACATTCAAAAACTGTGTGCTTTTTTTAATGCTATGGAAAACTTTGCAACTGCATTAAAAACGGCAGGTTTTGATGTTTTGCATTTAACACTTGACGATACCGCTGACGACAAAGACTTAATTGAATTACTCAAGCGAATTTCCGATAAATACCAATGCGAAACTATTGAATATCAATACCCTGATGAGTTTAGGCTTAAGTCCCAATTAGCTAAGTTTAAAAGTGATGGCTCATTTGATGTAATTGCCACAGATACTGAACATTTTTTATTACCGTTCACCGATATAAAAACACGCTTTACAAAAAACAAGCATGTGACAATGGAGCACTTCTATCGTGCTATGCGTAAGCAGTTTAATATATTAGTTGATGATACTAAGCCAACCGGTGGCAAATGGAATTTTGACAGTAATAATCGTAATAAATTTTCCAAAGCTGACTTAGCGTGTATACCAAAACCTAAGCTATTCAATAATAATGTCAAGAGCATCATTTCTCGCTTAAATAAGCACAAGATCGTTTACTTTGGCGAAATAGCCGATCAGAAACTAGAGTGGCCAACAACGCGTAAACAAGCCATTGAATCTCTCGAATACTTTTGCGAGCATTTACTTAGTTGCTTTGGTCACTTTCAAGATGCGATGACAGATCAAAGTAAAAATAATACCAGCTTGTACCATAGCCGATTATCGTTTGCCCTAAACGCAAAAATACTCCACCCGTTATATGTAATCAAACGTGTAATAAGAGAATACGAACAAAGACCCAGTGAAATATCCCTCTCGCAAGTAGAGGGCTTTACTAGGCAAATATTAGGTTGGAGAGAATATGTACGTGCCATTTATTGGATTAACATGCCCGACTACGCTGTTAAAAATCAACTACAAGCCAAAAACACACTACCATCTTATTTTTGGCACAGCTCAACAAAAATGAATTGCCTAAGCCACTCATTAAAACAAAGCCTTGAAACCGCTTATGCCCACCATATTCAACGCCTAATGGTTATTGGAAACTTTTGCATGCTTACAGGAATAAACCCTGATGACGTAGATAACTGGTACCTAGGTGTTTATATCGATGCCATAGAGTGGGTAGAGATGCCCAACACCCGAGGAATGAGCCAGTTTGCCGATGATGGAATAATTGCGACTAAACCTTATGCTGCAAGCGGTAACTACATTAATAAGATGAGCGATTACTGCAAAAGCTGTCAGTACGATGTTAAACAAAAAGTAGGTGATAAAGCTTGCCCGCTAAATAGCCTGTACTGGCATTTCATGAATAAACACAGAAACAAGCTAGAAAAGAACCTACGTATTGGTATGGTATATAAAAACTGGGATAAACAAGAAAAAACACTCCAAGAACAAACGCTGCAACAAGCAACCTACTACCTTAATAATTTAGAAGCGCTGTAAACAAAAAGCCGCCTCGAATGAGGCGGCTAAGTAATCAGGGGAATATGTACTTTAGAAGATTATTTACCTTCTATTAGATTGCTATTACCAATTTCAATTTTACGTGGTTTTAGCGCTTCAGGGATTTCACGTTCTAAGTCAATACTTAGTAAGCCATTGGCTAAATCTGCGCCGAGTACTTTTACGTGATCTCCTAACTGGAATTTACGTTCAAAGTTACGCTCAGCAATACCTTGATGAATAAATTTACGCTCTGCGTTTTCATCTTTATTTGCTTTAGTACCTGTAACTTTTAATGTGTTATTTTCTGACTCAATGGTTAATTCGTTATCGCTAAAGCCGGCAACGGCCATAGTGATTCTGTATTTGTCTTTATCGAGTGCTTCTATGTTGTAAGGAGGAAAACTTGGCTGCTTATCTGTATTAGCTGCCGCATCCATAAGTGATGCTAAATGTTCGAAGCCGATAAATGAACGATAAAGTGGTGATAAGTCTACTGTACGCATAATAATATCCTCATATTTAAGCGATATTTTGCATGTGCTTTTCTATTGAACAAGCTCAAGCAAAGTTTAATTAATAATATAAATTTCAATTATTTAAGTTTAATTTAGGACCCATCAGGCGTCCTACTTAACTATATATGGACGGTAAAATTGTTTTCAAGAGATTAATTTTAAAAAAATTAAAAAATAAACAAAAAAAGGCACTAAAAAGCTGTCTCTTGATCACAAGTCTGACTCAAGAGATTTTGCTAAATCGTAGCCTTCCAGGATGGCTTGTAACTTAAGCCATCCTT